>NZ_JARVSK010000022.1:0-171370 GCF_030209235.1 Pseudomonas sp. efr-133-TYG-103a | reverse complement strand
GCAGAATTTGTGGGAGTGAGCTTGCTCGCGATCGGCGACGCAGTCGTCGTAAACCCGGGTCATGCGATCTGCCTGATGCACCGCGTCATCCGATGCTGCTGCCGCTTTGCGCCAGATCGCGGGCAAGCCACGCTCCTACAGGGGACGTGTGGCGTTGCCAGAATTTGTGTCGAACGCAGAATTTGTAGGAGTGAGCTTGCTCGCGATCGGCGACGCATTCGTCGTAAACCCGGGCTACGTGCTCTGCCTGATACACCGCGTCATCCGATGTTGCTGCCGCTGCGCGCCAGATCGCGGGCAAGCTACGCTCCTACAGGGGATGTGTGGCGTTGTCAGGTTTTGTGTCGAACGGCAAAACCTGTGGGAGCGTGGCTTGTCCCGCGATCGGCGACGCAGTCGTCGTAAACCCGGGCTAGGCGATCTGCCTGAAGTACCGCGTCATACGATTCTGCTGCCGCTGCGCGCCAGATCGCGGGCAAGCGCGCTCCTGCAAGGTAATGCGGCGCCGACGGGTGTCGAGGCAGGCCACAAACCTGTGGGAGCGTGGCTTGTCCCGCGATCGGCGACGCAGTCGTCGTAAACCTGGGCTAGGCGATCTGCCTGATGCACCGCGTCATACGATTCTGTTGCCGCTGCGTGCCAGATCGCGGGCAAGCCACGCTCCTACAAGGTAATGCAGCGTCGACGGGTGTCGAGCAAAGCCAAAAAACCTGTAGGAGTGAGCTTGCTCGCGATGGCTGATTTACAGTCATCCTGACATGTTCAGGTTCGACGGCAATGCAGTGGCGGCAAAAGAATCAGCTACGCAGGTCCTTGTTCACGTCATCGCCGCAGGGTGTCTGGCGGGATTCGCCAGGGAAAAACTCACCTCCCACGCCCAGGGCTTTCAAACGGGCTACCAGCACATTTTTGATATCTGCAGTGGCTTCTCCGTCGTTCAGATCATTAATCTGCAACCACAACCGCGGCAGATTCTGGAAATACACCTCGTCGATTTCCACGTCTGTGGTCAGTTCGCGGTCTGCACGCCACAGGCATTCGCGTTCGGTCTGCGGATCCTGAGGCCACTCTTCCTTCGTAGTCAGCCAGACTTCGTGGTAGTCGTGCAGGTTGATGGTCTCGAGTTTGTCCACTGGAATGAAAGTATTCACATATCACCTGTCAGCCAAGTGGATCGGGCAGGGCCGTTGCGCCCCTGCCTGCCACGATCCGGTACGTTGAGAAAAGCGCATGAAACTATGGCTGCGGCACGGCTCACGAGTTCAACGTTTTTATCGCCTGAGTGGCGCGCTTGACGGCTGGACAAGCGCGGCGATGCTTACTGCGGCCTGACTTCACGGCTGAACGCGGCAACCGCTTGAACGAGCCCCAAGGCGGCAACGCGCACCAGTTCACCGCCTTTTTCCGGGGTCGCCAGTGAAGGGTCCGAACCCATGCGGCCATCGGCGAAGCGGGCGCGAAAATCGAGGGCTTCGCGAATAGGACCGGTCGGCGCGATCTGCGGCGAATAGTCCGCAGTTTTGATCGACTCGGGGTAGGCCCACTGCGTGACCGCGATCTCCGACGGCGTGGCGTGGGAGCCATGGCCCACCGGAAACTGCTGCTGGGCCAGCTCGCCGACGCCTTCCAGATCCCACCAGTTGCACAGCTTCAACGCGAAGCCGGCTGGGCGCCTGGCGAAACTCGCTTCGGCGTACAACTCCGAGAACGCCGCTTCGATCGAGGCGATATTGCCGCCATGGCCATTGAGAAACAGGATCTTCTCGAAGCCGTGCCCGGCAAGCGAGCGAACCCAGTCACCGATGGCTGCGATGAAGGTCGAGGGGCGTAGGGAAATGGTCCCTGGAAAGCCGAGATGATGTTGCGCCATGCCGATATTGAAGGTGGGAGCGATCAGGATGTCGGCGTTTTTCTGGGCTTCATGGGCAATGATCTGCGGGCACATCCAGTCGGTGCCCAACAAGCCGGTCGGACCATGTTGTTCGTTGGAGCCGATCGGCACGACCACCGTGCGGCTGCGCTGGAGAAACTGGTCGATTTCGATCCATGTCGATGCATGTAAAAGCATTTCAGAGCCTCGCTGGGGCAGTCTTGATTGACGTGCGAACGCAGCGAAGCGTACTCGAATTGACCACCGCGGCCAACGAAGCGCAGCCCGTCACGACGCGTGCGCGCTGGCCGACAGTGCTTGCTGCGGTGTCTCAGTGTGCAAAGTCTGGCGCCGTGCGTGTGAGTATCCGCTTGACGCTCTCCAGATGCAGTCTGGCGCTTTCGGCATCTTCCTCGCTCATCTGGCGCGCCGTACGCAACAGAATCTCCGGTTCGATGGCCTTGAGCGCACGGCCGCTGCTCATGGCCTTGAGCTGCACTTCGGCGGCGCGCTCCAGGTAATACAGGTCGTCCCAGGCTTGGGCAATGCTCGGCGCGGTGACCATGACTCCATGATTCTTGAGAAACACGATGTCCGCCTGACCCATCGACGCTGCGATGCGGTCGCCTTCATGGTTGTCCAGCGCCAAGCCGTTGTAATGCTCGTCCACCGCGACGCGGCCGTAGAACTTGAGCGCGGTCTGACCGGCCCACAGCAGCGGTTCACCTTCAAGCATCGCCAGCGCCGTGGCATGGGGCATGTGCGTGTGAAACGCCGCAACGGCCCGGGGTTTATGCAGATGCAGGCGAGCGTGGATATAAAAAGCGGTGGCTTCCGGTTTGCCGTCGCCCATGACCACATTGCCGTCGAAGTCGCAGATCAGCAGGCTGGACGCGGTGATCTCCTCGAACGCCAGGCCATATGGGTTGACCAGAAACAGATCCGGATGCCCCGGCACCAGAGCCGAGAAATGATTGCAGATGCCCTCACTCAGCCCCAGCCGCGCCGCCATGCGCAGGCTGGCGGCCAGATCGGTCCTCGCGGCCTCGATCATCACGGTGTTCAGGTTCGCTTGCTGCCGGTCGTTGCGTGCAGGCCGCAGATCACTGGCGCGTAAGTCGTGTGCCATCGTGTTCTCCCTATTCGTTCGCCCAACCTTTGCTGCGAATGTAGTCCGCAACCTGGGACAGATCCGCCAGCGTGGCGTCAGGAGTGTAGTCGGGCAATGGCTTGCGGCGGGTTCCGCGGTCGATCCAGACACAGCGAAAACCCATGCCCTTGGCGGCTTCGAGATCCAGATGCGGGCTGGCGCATATGTGCAGCACGTCATCGAGGCCGACGCCGAGCGTCCGGTGAGCATGCTGGAACAGTCGATGATCCGGTTTGTAGGCCTGCGCTTGCTGGGCCGTGATGACTCGATCGATGTAACCGCCGAGCTGAGCGACGTTGCCGGCAATGATGTCGTCGTCCGTGTTCGACACGATGCACAGGCTGAAGCCCTGATCCTTCAACCACTTCAATGCGCCGAGCACTTCCGGGAACGGCGGCATGGCACCGATGCGCTGAATCAGACCTTCGGCATCCTCCGGCTCACACGGCATGCCTGATGCCTGCAGCGTCAATGCCATCGACCGGCGCGAGATATCGGCGAACGAACGATGCGGCGGCGTTTGTTCCAGCGCGTGCTCGTGGCGATCGTAAACAGCGATGAAGGCGTCGGCGTCGAGACGGGCGTCCTTGCGCTCGAGCAACTGCCGAACGTAGTCGAGCAGCCCTTCATCCCATTGAATGAGGGTGCCGTAGCAATCGAATGTGATCCAGCGCGGGCGGGCAGGAAGGGTGCTCATGGTCAGTTCCTCTTTATAGGGTGTGAACTGATTCTGCGAGCGATGGCGATCATCGTAAAATTAAATTATATTGCTTGAATAATTCGTTTCTTGAATGAGTGAATCATTCCCATGTTTGATCTCGAACTGCTGCACACCTTCGTCTGCGTGGTCGACGCCGGCGGCTTCACCAAGGCGGGGGAACGGGTCAATCGCACCCAGTCCACCGTCAGTCAGCAGATCCGCAAGCTGGAGGATCAGCTCGGTCGGCCACTGTTGCTGCGTCAGCGCGCGAGCAAGCACATTCAACTGACCGAGGATGGCGAGCGCTTGATCGGCTATGCCCGGCGGCTGGTTGCATTGGCCCTGGAAGCGCACAGTTCGCTCAGCCGTGACGACGAGACCGGCGTAGTCAAACTGGGTGTGCCGGAGGATTTCGATGTGCAGCGCCTGATGTCACTGTTGTCCGGGTTCGCGCGGGAACATCCGCACATCCGCCTGGACACGGTCAACGGGCTGAGCGTCGACCTCTATGCGCGGCTGGATAACAAGGACATCGATCTGGCATTGGTCAAGCGCGACCTCGCCGGTCGGCACGGGCAGCGGCAGGACACAGCGCTGGCGAGTTGGCCCGAGCAGGTGCATTGGGTGACGGGCCGGGACACGCAGGTGATCGACGATCCAGTCCCGCTCGTGGTGTATCCGCAAGGGTGCATTTACCGCAATCGCATCGTCCATGCGCTGGAGTCTTCCGGACGTCGCTGGCGCGTGGCGTTCGCCAGTCAGAGTCTGGTCGGTATTCAGGCGGCGGTGTCGGCCGGTCTGGGCATCAGCCTGTTGCCCACTTCGGCCATGCGCCAGGACCATCGATTACTGACACCGGATGAAGGCTTCGCCCAAGTGCCGGGCGGAGAACTGGCGTTGATTGCTGGCAGCCGGCTGCTGACGCAGGTGCAGCAGACACTGGTGGCGTACATGAAAGAGCGCATGACAATGGAGTTGGCCTGAGACGTTTCGGCGGGTAAACGCCGGGTGAAAAAAATCCGCGCAGGCCCTAGAAGGCACAGCGCGGATTGTCTACGACTCGATCAGTGCATGAACAGCGCGATCAGAATGATCACTGGAATCGGCACGCCGAGGAACCACAAGAGTAGTGAACGCATGATGTCTCTCCTTGATCAGCGGATGGTTGAAGTGCTGGTGTAGGCACGGGTTTCTACGTAGGTCACGGCGTCACGGCGACGACCGCCCCAGATGGCAGCGAGGCTGGCGACGAAGGCGCCGATCAACAGTGCAACGAACGTCCACAGGGCGCTCATGGCGGCGACCTTGGCGGCGGCATCGGCGGCCTGTTGAGCTTTGACCTTGGCGTCCTGAACCGCTTGCTTGGCCTGGCCATACACCTGATCGACACGCGCCTGAGCGTCCGCCTGACTCAGGTTGGTACGCTGGGCGACCAGCTGAGCGAGGTAGTTGCGGTCTTCCGGCGCCAGTTGGCCATCATTGGCCAGGGTCTTGGTGAAGATGCGCACGACAACGCCGCGAGCAGCGTCGTCGCTGACAGCGGCAGGGCGGTCATCACGGAACAGGGTGTCGACGAAGTAACCGTATTGGTCACTGCTGGTATTGCTCGCCGCATTGCCCGCAGCCACGGCCGCCGTGCCAGCAACGCCTGCAACAGCGCTTGCACCTGCCTTGACGCCGCTGCCGACGATGCCGCTTACCGAACTGACGATCAGCACGGCAGCCACCAGCGTAGCGACGGCCCAGGCGAGGAAGCCGTGGGCGGTGTCACGGAAATACACTTCGTCGCCGTGCATGTTCGACCACTTCACGCGCAGACGACCGGCCAGATAGCCGCCAAGTCCCGAAGCGATGATTTGCGTCAATGCCAGCCAGACCACCGTGGAGATCCCGATGGTCTTGGCACTGGCACCCTCGTTTGCCCATGGCGACATGGCTGAAAAACCCAGCCCCGAGCCCAGCAGAACGAGAATCAGCGAAAGTGCGGCGGCACCGGCGGCGCCAGCGAAGATGGCTCCCCAGGAGACTCCCGAGGCGTTGGTGGATTCTTCTACAGCGGCAGGATAAGTATCAGGGGTGACGTTCATTGTTGTGCTGCTCCGTGCGAATAATGTGTGCTTCGCAGTGAAACGGTGCAGTGCTTGTGCCAGTCTCGACCAGCGGAATAAATCCATATAAATCAATTAGTTGAATCGAGCTTGTATTTGCGGAGTCATGCATTTTGCATGAACTGCCCCGGCGTCGCAGGCGTTATGCCCGGTGGGAAAAAGTTCTGAGCTGTCAGGGAGTTGCGTGTGCTTTCTAGTGTTCAGACATCGTATCTGAAACATTTCGGCACTAAATCGCTGAAATCGAGGTCTTATGGACTCGTGTTTGACAACGCGTCGCCTTGCGATTGACACCTCGCGCCACGTCATAGAGCGCTGCAGTCGAGATTGATGCCGCGATGGCGCCGTTTGTCTTATAGTCTGAATCCAGTGCCCGTTTCTTCGAGAGGATAACCGTCATGTTTCTACATCGCCCCCTGGAAGAAAAAGACATCCCCGTCGTGTGTGATATGCCACAGAGCGTCGACGAGCTCTTCTATATGTTCCCCAAAGCGGTGTTTCCGCTGACCCCCGCGCAGTTGAAGGATGCGATTGAGCAGCGCTCCGATAACACGGTGATCGAGTTGAATGGCGAGGTGGTGGGGTTCGCCAACTTTTCACGCTACGACTTCCGCGGACGTTGCTCGATGGGCAATGTGATCATCGCCCCCCACGCGCGCTCCAAAGGCGTGGGTCGCTACATGATCGGCTGCATGATGGAATTGGCGTTTGGCAAGCATGAGGCGAGTGAGCTGACCGCATCTTGCTTCAACCACAATGTGCCTGGCCTGCTGTTTTATCCCAAGCTGGGATTCAAGCCCTTCGCCATCGAAGAGCGTCAGGACAAGAAAGGCTCGCGTGTCGCATTGATCCACCTGCGCCTGCCTCGTAGCTGATCGTCCGGTCGTTTCGTCGGCAACTGAGTGGGCGGGGCGACGAACGGGCGGACCCGAATATTACAAAACATGAGTCGATCGATCGGGACGCGCTACTTTGGCGTTGCGATTAATCGGCTTTTTGTCGTTGTTCAGGGCGGATGAATCGTTTCTTCTCTTTCATTGATCAATGACATCCCATTGCGGTGCGCGCAAGTTCGTCACGTTGCTACAACTTGGGGCGAGGCGTATAAATTGGGTATTCGCCAATAACCACGAGGCTTATCTGACGAATCAGGATCACTGCGGATCCCATGGAAGCCAATCAATAAAAACCCGGTCCATCACTGCACTCATTCTTCCTGCAGTCCGACCGAGGGAGGATGTCAATGATTGCATGCACGCTGTCTAATCTTGAACTGCGAAGCATTATAGAAAGTGCTTTTCTGCCTATGCGTTGTAATTGCTCGGTGGTCGCCGACTCCATGAGCGTCGAAATCATCGACCCGGTCAGTCAGGACGTTAAGCTGTACAGCTCAGGGATTTCCCTGGACAAGCTGGACACCAGCCGCGCGCTGTGTGAACTCATCGCGCAATTGCGAAGTGAACTGAACAAAGAGCTGCAGCCATTCCCTCACGCCCTGGCGGGATGAATGGCCGCAATATACCCACCCGCTACGTAATCCATGCCCATGACGCTGTACAGGCCATGGGCATTTTTGTGGGCGCTTTTCCTATTTGCAAAGCGCCTTTGGCAGTACAAGTGGTCTACCGATATAAAATGGAGGCGTGGGAACGTATTGCGTACAAACGCGTGGGTTTAATCGGGCAGGACGTCCACTTGCGGGAATCTTCGCCAAATTGATCGAGCCGATCACGGCGACGCTTATTTCCCTGAATACCCAGCCCAATTGCCGCACGTGTGCAACGGGTATGGCAATACAGGCCCAGACCTTTTATCTTTACGCGGCGAGTGGCACTCCAGGCCAGAATGAACACAAGGGGTAGGCATGGCGGATACGCAGCCTGATGTCCATGAGATACCGAAAGGCAGAGCAGCAAGGCGGCTGGATGTGCGCCGCAGGGCGCTGATCGGCATGGGCTGCCTGTTGGGTATCGTGGTGATCTGCGTCGCAGTCATTGCCTACATGCTCAACCATCTGGAGTCACGCAGGGGCACTGTTCAGCCTCCCATGACAGCGCTTGAGCGAGAGCGATTGCTGCCTGGCGATCCGGTGTTGGAAACCGCGCCTCGTCTGGATGGCTTGCGCTATCGCGACGACGATCAGTCCGGCGTCGATGGCTTCTCACCGTCGCACACCACTGATCAGCAATTCAGTCCCATGCCTTTGAATCAGACCTTGATCCTGCAGGGCAGGGACCTGCCTCTGACCCACGGCCTGCACGCATCCACCGAGACGCGCCAATAGCGTGCCGCGAAGCAAGCATGACGATTAACGCCTGACGAGTGACGTGAGCCCTTCAATGCACGCGGCGACGGTGCTCGTTCTCAAAGAGCAGTTTGAACTGTTCCTCGCCCTCACTGCGAATCGCGTAATGCTCGCGAATCGGGCCTGCCTCGATGCGGCCATCCATCGCCACCCGAATGATCGCTGATTTGGGCAGGTAATCCGGAACGTCCCCGATGATGGTCAGCTCACGCAGCGTGTGGCCGTCGTGTTCGATAGTCGCCAGGCGCACGCGGCAGGTCGCTTGCATGGGGATCGGCCCGAACAAGGTGTCTCGTGAGTAATCGATTTCGGCAATGCTGGACCGACGGTTTTTATCAGCATTCATGGTGGCCACCTCTATATCCATGCAAAAGTAAGCGTAAGCCTGATAATGGAGACGGATCTGCTTGAAATAGTTCTGTTTTTTTTACCGTGGGTGTAACCGTTCATCGGTTGCGTTGGAACGCTGCAATTGGCTGCTTTGCAGCCCGATAGGCAGTGCCGATGAATACTGTCTTGCTTGACGTCAAAATGCCGCCTTTGTCGAAACGCTGTATTCGTTGACACTCAACTTTTACCGACTTTTATGACGCTTACTTTCAGACGCTGGAAATTTGTCTTTTTCTATTATTTAACGATAGCGATTCCTGTTTATCAGGCAATTGGAGAAGTGCATTTTTTACCCGCTATTATTTTAAAAATGCATGGAGCCTGCACGGTCATGCGGAATTCCGCCGTCAAAAATTAAATTTGTTCAAAAACAATGTGATAGACGTCCAAAATCACAAATATTCATTTTTCTCGAAAATTTGACACTTTCGGGCTTTTTTGAAACTATCGCTTTACGGTTTTTCTCCTCTCACCGTTGTGGATGTTGTTTCGCTGCCGTCGGATGTTCAACTGAGCGCTTGTGTCCGAAGGGGACTAAGTGGCGGTAGCGTCCCTGACAACAGGCAATCCCTGCTCGCATCATACGGGCCGGTAAAGGCTGCTGAACGACGCCAGACAATCAGCGTTCGTATTCACATAACCCTTGAAACAGAGCCTTCCTGGCCTGATCGGGGTCACCGCTTCTGATTATTCAATCCCAGCAATTGACTTGACTGACAATTGCTACGGTAGCTGTGCGTTTATTTTAAGTGCGAAACCGCAAGTTGCTGTTTGTATCAAGTTCGACATTTAAAAACATCGCATCGGGGTGGGCTGTCGCGGTTCCTGTTATTACCGGGGCGGGACGGTTCCGGGCTGCGCTAATGCATCGACCAAGTTTGGAGTCATGATTATGTATGGAGATCATCTGGAAACCGTCTGCGGTTGTGTAGTGGGAGGCGCAGGACCAGCGGGCATGGGATTGCTTTTCAATGCATTGAAAAGTGGGACCATGCCTGAACTAGCCAAGGAAGGCCTGATTATTGTCGATGCCAGCCCGACGCCCGGCACAGGTCGTCTGGGGCAATACCGGATCACTGCCAACTCGGTGGGTGATGTGTTCCTGGATTGTCTGCGCGACCCGGCGCTGCGTGACGTCTTCGAGCCGTTGGAGCATTCACCGGCGTACTGGCGGATCCGGCGGCAGGCGCAGAGTGCCCCGCAGCTGGCGGACGTGGCGCAACTGCTAGCGGAAGCGTCGACCCTGGTGCTGGATTTCATCGTCGAGCATTACGGCGTCAAGCTCTGGAGCAGCACCACGATCACTGAAGTCGTGCACGAGGGCGATGAATATCAGGTGTGGGTCGAATCGGAAGGGCGCACGCGGCGTATTCGTTGCCGCGCCGTCGTGCTTAATCTGGGCGGTCGTCAGGATCCTCAACACCTGCTGAACGGCCTGGCGGACCAAGGTCTGGCCATCGCGCCCTCGGCGAGGATTCAAAGCGCCGATGCCTTGTTGCGCATGAACGCCGTTCAGCTGCGCGACCTGTTTGCGTCGACACTGGCGCGAAAGGGGCGGATCAGCGTCGTGGGCGGCTCACACAGCGCATTTTCGGTGCTCGAAAATCTTGCCGATGCGTTGGAATTCGCGGGCCTCAAGGAAGTGACGCTGGTTCATCGCTCGCCGGTCCGGCTGTTTTACGAAACCGCACAAGCGGCAACGGACGCCGGTTATGTGTTCGATCCGCAGCGCGATGTGTGCCCGGTCTCCGGCAGGGTCAATCGCTCGGGCGGCCTGCGCTATCGTGCACTGGATGTCGGGCGCGAGGCGCTGGCCAACGGGCACATCGGCAAGACCGGCGTGCGTGTGCAGCTGCTGCAGACCGACAACGGTCCTGCCGATCACTACGAGCGCGCTCGCGAGGCCCTGGCGGAGTCGGAATTCGTCGTTCAGTGCACCGGTTATCAGCCTTTGCTGCCCGCCTTGAGCCATGCCAATGGCAGCCCGATCAATCTGCTGGAGGTCAAGGGCGGACTGGATTCAGACCCTTGCGGCTGTCCGATGGACGCCTCGGGCCAGCGCTTGCACGGGCTGCATCTTTTCGGGCTTGGCGCAGGCCTGGGCGTCGATCCCCGGCTGGGCAGCGAGGCGTCGTTCGACGGTCGGATCTATGGCGTCTGGCAGTTCCACAACGACGCCAGCAGGGCCGTGATCGATGCAGTGCTTGAACGCTTGCAGGTCCCGCTGGCTCAGCCGGTCAGCCTGGGACGTCTGCTGGTCGCAGTGCCAAGCCGCAACGAAGAACGGCAACCGTTTCTGTGGCCCGCGATGGTTAACGCGCAATCCTGACTCTCCTTGCAGTAGCTTTCCCGGACCGCCCCTGGCGCTCCGGGATTTTTTTTGCCTGAGTTCGGATCCGTTCATCTATATGTTGGTTGTCATCCTGCTTTTGGCTAGAGTCTGTCCGGTCATCTATTCTGGGGGCTCGACCCTCTCCGGTTCATCAACAAGGGCTGACAGGACATGCGTATTTTGATCGTGGGCGCGGGTGCAATAGGCGGTTATTTCGGCGGGCGGTTGCTCGAAGCCGGGCGTGACGTGACGTTTCTGGTGCGCCAGGGCCGATCGGAGGAGCTGGACCGTGACGGCCTGATCGTTCGCAGCCCGCTGGGAAACATTCTGTACCCCTCGCCGCCGCATCGGTTGGCGGCACTGCTGGATGAGACGTTCGACCTGATTCTGCTCAGTTGCAAGGCTCAGGACCTGGACGCCGCCATGGATGCCTTCGCGCCGGCAGTAGGCCCGGACACGCTGATCTTGCCGCTGCTCAACGGCATGGCTCATCTGGACCGGCTGGGCACACGCTTCACGCCCGATAACGTACTGGGTGGGCAATGCCTGATCTCGCTGGACCGTGATGCGTCCGGAGCGATCCTGCATTTGAACGACACCAATCAATTGTCGTTTGGTGAGTTGAGTGGCGCCCTGACGCCGCGCATTCTCAAGGTCGCAGAAGCGCTGGCTGACGCGGGATTCGATTCCAGCCTGAGTCAGCAGATCGTTCAGGAGATGTGGGAAAAATGGTGCTTCATTGCGACAGGTGCCGGCGTCACCGGGTCGATGCGCGCCAGTATCGGTGATGTCATCGCCAGCGGCGGCGAAGCGTTCATCATCGGTCTTCTGACGGAGTGCGCGAGCGTCGCGCAGCACGCGGGCTACCCGATACGCAGCGAAGTGCTGCAACGTTTTCGGAAGATGTTGACAACTCCGGGTTCAAAGATGACCGCGTCAATGCTCCGGGACATCGAGCGCCACGCGCCGATCGAGGTTGAGCACGTGATTGGCGACATGATTGCGCGGCGTCCACAGCAGGACGCGCCTGCGCCCGGCGGCTTGAGTGCTCTGGATGTGGTCTATCTGCATCTGCGCGCATACGAAGCGCGGCGGGAACGCGAACACGCATAGGCCGTGTCGCAGCGCCGGCGCCCCGCGCATTCACTCGCGGCGCGTCTTGCCTCATCGTCGCGCAGACTTGTCTGGCAGGATCGCGTCGCGATCGAATAACGCATCGTCAGTCGGCGGGGCGGAGCATCAGCCTTTCTGCTTCGTCAACTCCATGATCATCCGCGTCAGCAGATAGATCCTCGGCGACACGCTTTCTACCTCGGCGTACTCCTCAGGCGTATGAATGTTGCCGCCGACGATGCCGAAGCCGTCGAGGGTGGGCACGCCGACACCCGCCGACAGGCTGGCATCCGCTGCGCCGCCGCTGCCTTCGATCGTCAGCTTGCGGCCAATCTCGCCATAGATGCGCTGCGCGATGTCGACCAGCCGGTCGGATTCGGCCGTTTGCGGCATCGGCGGTAACCCACGTTCCAGGCGAGTCGTCACCTCGGTTTCCGGGATCAGCTTGTCGGCCGAGACCCGCGCCAGGTCCTTCTCGATACGGTCGAACTCTTCGGGCACCGCAGCGCGCACATCGCCTTTGGCGGTGGCCTGATCCGGAATCACGTTGACCCGGTCGCCGGCGTTGAGCACGGTGAAATTGATCGTGGTCTTTTTCTCGGCGTCGCCCAGTTTGCCCAGTTGCAGAATCTGGTGGGCGACTTCCATCGCCGCGTTGCGCCCCAGTTCCGGGGCGACCCCGGCATGGGAGGCCTTGCCTTTGACCTCGACCACAGCGGTCGCGCTGCCTTTGCGCCACACCACCAGGCCATCGGCGGGACGGCCCGGCTCAAGGTTCAGCGTGACATCGTGCTGCCGGGCGACTTTCTGGATCAACTCGGTGGCGGCGGTCGACCCCGTCTCTTCGCTGGCATCGAGCAGGAAAGTGATCTGCGCGTAGTCCTTGAAGTCGAGGTTCTTGAGGATTTTCAGCGCATACAGGCCGGCGACGATCCCGCCCTTGTCGTCCATCACGCCTGGTCCATAGGCGCGACCGTCTTTGATATGGAAGGGGCGGGCAGCGGCCGAACCTTCCTTGAAGACAGTGTCCATGTGGGCCATCAACAGAATCTTCGCTTTGCCGGTGCCCTTGAGCGTGGCGACAACGTGGCTGCTTTTGTCCGGTGCGGCGTTGGGGAAGGTCTCGATGCTGGCGCCGAGTTTTTTCAGCTCGTCGACGACGATGCCGCGCACCTGGGTCAAGCCAGGCTCGTAGCCGGAGCCTGTGTCGATATTGACCAGCCGCTCCAGCAGCTTGAGCGCCTCATCCTTGTACTGTTCAGCGTCGGCCTGCACCTTTTTGTCAGGCTCTGCCAGCGCGGGCGTCGCCATGCCGATGACCAGGCCCAGCGTCAGGGCGGAGGCGATGAGGGAGCGAGAGAAAGGAAGAGTCATGTGTCGATCCTTGATGGGGTATTAAATTGTTGTGGATCACACCGTAGCCGCTTGAACAGGATTGTGCATGTCAAAATGCGACGCGACGCCTGCCGATGCATGGGCATGCTCGACGCACGGATCGTGCGCGGACGAAAAACGCCGAACCTTTGTGCTGGGCTACCCTCAATAAGTCAACATCAGCCAAGCACAGGAGAGTCCCATGCCGGTCAAGCACGATTTGCTCGCAGATCTGAAAATCGACAAAGAAGAGTTAGTCAAAAAACGCGGCAATGATCCTAAGCTCAATCAATTGGTCAACGATTACGACGAGCTTGACGCCGACATCGTCAAAGCGGAGAAGGGACCTTCGGGCAGCATTTCCGATGATGACCTCAAGAAGCTGAAAGAGAAGCGCTTGCTGGCCAAGGACAAGATCGTCAAGCAGCTGGAATACCCGGGTTAATCAGAATAATTCGCATATACAGCGCGGCTGGCTTCCATTGGAAGCTGGCCGTTTTTATTTGCGTATCAATACCGCGTCCGCCATTTAGTCCGAACTAGACAGGTTGCAAAGTGCGATTCAGAGCAGTTGCCCTTCCTGCGCAAGTGCCTTTTGGCTGGCATTGTTGGTTGCCGAAAGAGCAGTCGGATGGATCCAACTTACTGGCAAAAAAAATGGCGCCGTGATGGGCGCCGTTTTTTTGAGTGTCAGCAGCTGCGGGCTGCTGGCAGTGTCGGAATAGTATGAACCGGGTGGTTCATTGAGGTTCCTGATCAGGTGCGGTCTCGGCCTTGATGCGTTTGTAGATTTCTTCACGGTGTACCGAAACATCTTTCGGAGCGTTAATCCCGAGCCGGACTTGCAGGCCCTGTACGCCCAGAATGGTAACGGTGATTTCGTCACCAATGTTTATGCTTTCGCCGACTTTGCGGGTGAGTATCAACATAATCTTTTCCTTGATGGCCTCTTGAAGCGCCTCTACCAGGAGGCTGGCGTTAGCCTTTGGGTGGTGGTAATTGCCGAGTGCATCCAAATGCGTCCATCAGTATGACGCCATTGGTACGAATTTAATTCCCCAGGATCATCTTCTTGTCATTGATAGGGTTTCTCCCAAGGCCAACCGGCATGCGAATTTTGCCTGTTCGTGGCTCTAAATCCCCGTCGGAATTGGCTATGACTCTGATAGCCAGATCCGGGGCGGCGCCTATTGCACACTCCTTTCGCATTTATTGCAAAGAACTCGTGCCGGGCGGCCATGAAATTTTTCTTAGATTGCCCAGTGGGACATCTCTTTACGCAGTGTAGGAGAGTTCCGAATCGTGTAGAGGCAAAGTGGCATAACTTTAGTCGAATCTTCGACAGACTGCCCGCAAAGCCGTGTATCCGGATGCGTACAAAGCGTGCTGGGGCGACAAGGCGTCGAGGCGGGGATGAGCGCAGGCTTGGCAGTGGGGCGTTGGCGACCCCGGAAACGACATGCCCACCGCGAGGGTGGGCATGGGTGCAACGGTCAGAGAATCAGACCACCAGCGACAACAGCATGATCAGAATGATGCCGACCACCGACAGGATGGTTTCCATCACCGTCCAGGTCTTCAGGGTCTCAACGACGGTCATGTTGAAGTACTGCTTGACCAGCCAGAACCCGGCGTCGTTGACGTGGGACAGGATCAACGAGCCTGCGCCCGTCGCCAGCACCAGCAGTTCGCGGTTGACGCCCGGCACCATCGCGACGACCGGCGCCACGATACCGGCACCGGTGATGGTGGCCACGGTTGCGGAACCGGTGGCAACGCGAATCACCGCAGCGACCAGCCATGCCAGCAGAATCGGCGAAATCTGCGCCTGCACGGCCATGTGGCCGATGAGGTTGCCGACGCCGCTGTCCACCAGCATTTGTTTGAAGCCGCCGCCAGCACCGACGATCAGCACGATTGCAGCCACAGGCGCCAGGCTCTGGTCCAGCAGCTTGATGATCTGCTCGCGGCTGAAACCACGCGCTGAGCCGAAGGTGTAGAACGCCAGCAGCAAGGCAAACAGCAGGGCCGCGATCGGGTGACCGATGAAGTCCATCCAGATACGGAAGATGTGGCCGTTAGGCAGCGCCACGTCGGCAAAAGTCTTGAGCAGCATCAGGAAAACCGGCAGCAGGATCGTCACCAGCGTGATGGCGAAGCTGGGCAGGTTCTCGTTGGTCGATTCCTTGGCGATCTGGTCCATCAGGTCTTTGGACGGGTTGCCGGGAATGTGCTTCGCGATCCATTTACCGAAGATGGGACCGGCGATGATCGCGGTCGGAAACGCAACGATCAGACCGTAGAAAATGGTCTTGCCGATGTCAGCGTTGAAGATGCCGATGGCCAGCAGCGGACCCGGGTGCGGAGGCACCAGGCCGTGAACCGCGGACAGGCCGGCCAGCAGCGGGATGCCGATCTTGACGATGGACACGCCGCTGCGACGCGCGACGATGAACACCAGCGGGATCAGCAGCACGAAGCCGATTTCGAAGAACAGCGGGATACCCACCAGAAACGCCGAAAACATCATGGCCCAGTGAACGCGTTCTTTGCCGAAGCGACGGATGAGCGTCTGTGCGATCTGGTCAGCGCCGCCCGAGTCAGCCATCAGCTTGCCGAGCATGGTGCCCAGGCCGAGGATGATACCGACGAAGCCAAGCACGCCGCCGAAGCCGTCCTGGAACGATTTCATGACTTTATCGACGGGCATTCCGGAGGTCAGCCCGAGAAAACCTGCAGCGATGGTCAGTGCAATAAAAGGGTGGACTTTGAACTTGGTGATCAGCAGCACGAGGCCGACGATGGTCACCAACGCATCGACAAGCAGATACGTGTCTTGAGTCATACCGAACATGGGGTGTCTCTCCGTTGTATTTTGTTTTTTTGGAGCTACTGCTCAGCGCTGTTGTTCACTGCCTTGTGTACAAATAAGACAGCGCTATCTTTGTCGCTCACGCCGGATCCAGGATCAGGAGCCGGTGAGGGCGGTGGCAGATGGGGTGTGTGAAGACTTCCACCAGGAAGCCGCGTCGATGCCGATCTGTTCGATGGACTTGGTTGCGTCCACGACCAGCGTGCGGTCTTCGCCATAAGGCGGTTCGAGCGTGGCGAACTGGCTGTCCACCAGGCTTGCCGGCATGAAGTGCCCCGGGCGATGCGAGCAGCGTTCGGTGGCCAGCTCTTTGGTCAGCTCCAGAAACACGAAACCCAGGCCCGGCACGGCAGCGCGCAGGCGGTCACGGTAAATGAGCTTGAGGGAGGAGCAGGTCAGGATCGGCTTTTCGCCATTACGCAGCGCACTGGCAACTTCTTCGCCCAGGCGAGTCAGCCAGCCGGCACGGTCTTCATCGTTGAGGGGATGGCCAGCGCTCATCTTGTCGATGTTGGCCTGAGGATGAAACGCATCGCCTTCGATGAGGCGACCGCCGCTGTTCTTGGCAATCTCAGCGCCGACGGCACTTTTGCCGCAGCCGGAAACACCCATTACCACGACGGCGGAAATAGCATGTGAAGCAGTAGTCATAAAAACCTCGTCCCGAAGACAGCGCTGTCTTTGCCGAATGGTGTGCAAGTCCGGCACGTCTGTTTCCGGGTGTAGTCATTGTTATAGGTATCTCGCTGATCCATGAGATGCATCGACCCCAGCCTTTGAAATGGCCGAAGAAAGTTGCGGGCCTCCGTGAGATAGCGCTACCTTAGAGCCCATCTGACACAATCGCAACCCCTTCGGCTTTTCCTTCCAATCAGTTGGCAACGCATGACACGCATTGGTTCCCGCTCCACCGGTCGTCCCACGCTCAACGAAGTCGCCAGACTGGCCGCCGTATCGCCTATCACGGCCTCCAGAGCATTGCGTGGCGTGGCCACGGTGGCGCCGGAATTGGTGGAGAAAGTGCGTGCCGCTGCGCAGAGTCTAGGCTATGTCGCCAACCCTGCCGCCCGCGCGTTGGCTTCCTCGCAAAGTCAGTCGGTGGTGGTGCTGGTGCCGTCGCTGTCGAACCAGTTGTTCATCGAAACCCTGGAAGCCATTCAGGATGTGCTGCGCCCTCGCGGGCTGGAGGTGGTGATCGGCAACTATCACTACTCGCCCGTGGAAGAAGAGAACCTGCTGCGCAGCCACCTGGCCAACCGGCCTCGGGGCATCCTGCTCACCGGTTTTGATCGCAGCGTCGCCGCGCAACAGCTGCTGGCGGCCAGCGGCGTGCCCTGCGTGCACATGATGGAACTCGATCCCGGACGCGCGGAGCCTTGCGTGGGTTTTTCGCAACAGCAAGCGGGAGCCGAGGCCGCACGGCACCTGTTGAGTCGCGGGCGTCGGCGCCTGGCGTACGTGTCGGCGCAGCTTGACCCTCGAGTGATTCAGCGCGGTGCGGGTTTCCGCAGCGCCCTGCAAGAGGAGGGGCTGTACGACGAGACATTGCAGATGGCTTCGCCGTTGCCCTCATCGATCGGTCTGGGAGGCGAACTGTTCGCCCGGCTGCTGTCCGAGCATCCTGACGTTGACGGAGTATTTTTCTGTAACGACGACCTCGCTCAGGGCGCGGCGCTGGAAGCGTTGCGACGTGGCATCAAGGTTCCGCAGCAGGTGTCGCTGATCGGTTTCAATGACCTGCCGGGCTCGGCACACATGGTTCCGCGCCTGACCTCGATCCGCACCCCGCGTGAACAGGTTGGCCAACGCGCCGCGCAATTGCTGCTCGGTCTGCTCGATGGCAACGTGCAGGACGCGCAGGTAGACCTGGGCTTTGAGTTGGTGGTGCGGGAGAGTACCTGACTCTGATCACCTGACCGCCCGGATTTCAAGGGGGGGCACAACTCTGTGGAAGCTTCTGGGGGGGTACGACGGTGGCGAAAGCAGTGAGTCAGTAACACCGCATCTGATCGTTCCCACGCTCCGCGTGGTAACGCCGCCCTAGACGCTCTGCGTCCAGCCGTGGTGACGCAGAGCGTCACATGATGCATGCCCACGCAGCGCGTGGGCACGATCATCTATGGCTTTACGCCGGACCGTTCTTCGTCGATCAGGCTTCTTGCTTGAACGCCAGCCTGAATTCGTGCAACAACGGCTCGGTGTAGCCGCTTGGTTGCTCCCGACCCTTGAACACCAGCGCGCACGCGGCCTGGAACGCCACCGACTTGTCGAAGTTCTCGGTCATCGGTTTGTACGCCGCATCCCCCGCATTCTGCTTGTCCACCACTTTGGCCATGCGCTTGAGGGTTTCCAGCGCGTAATGATCGTCGATCACTTTATGACGCAGCCAGTTGGCGATGTGCTGGCTTGAAATACGCAAGGTCGCACGGTCCTCCATCAAGCCGACGTTATGGATGTCCGGCACCTTCGAACAGCCGACGCCTTGCTCGACCCAGCGCACCACGTAACCCAGCAGTCCTTGCGCATTGTTCTCGACTTCTTCGCGGATCTGGTCGTCAGTCCATTTCGCTTCTGCCACCACCGGGATGCTCAGCAGATCCAGCAGGATGTCCTCGCTGACGCTGTCCAGATCGACTTTTTCCAGTTCCTGCTGCACGGCTTTCACGTCGACCTTGTGGTAATGCAGCGCATGCAGGGTCGCGGCAGTCGGCGAGGGCACCCAGGCGGTTGTCGCACCGGACTTGGGATGGCCGATCTTCTGCTCCAGCATGTCGGCCATCTGGTCTGGCATCGCCCACATGCCCTTGCCGATCTGCGCCCGACCGCGCAAGCCGCAGGCCAGACCGACCAGCACGTTGCTGCGCTCGTAAGCCTTGATCCACGGCGTGGCCTTCATGTCGCCTTTGCGCAGCATCGGGCCGGCTTCCATGGAGGTGTGCATCTCGTCGCCGGTGCGATCCAGGAACCCGGTATTGATGAACGCCACCCGCGCCGACGCGGCGTGAATGCAGGCCTTGAGGTTGACGCTGGTACGCCGTTCTTCATCCATGATGCCCATTTTCAGGGTGTTGCGCGGGATCTTCAGGACGTCTTCGATGCGCGCAAACAGCTGATCGGCGAAAGCGACTTCGGCCGGGCCATGCATCTTCGGCTTGACGATGTACACGCTGCCCGCGCGGGAGTTGCCGCGATTGTGCAGATCATGCAGCGCGATCAGGCTGGTGATCACGCCATCAAGAATGCCTTCGGGAATTTCCTTGTTGCCGTCATACACGATTGCCGGGTTGGTCATGAGGTGGCCGACGTTGCGAATGAACAGCAGCGAGCGGCCGTGCAGGGTGATGTGGCTGCCATCGGCGGCGGTGTATTCGCGGTCGGCATTCAGGCGGCGAGTGAGGGTCTTGCCGCCCTTGACCAGTTCTTCGGTGAGATCGCCCTTCATCAGGCCGAGCCAGTTGCGGTAGATCACCAGCTTGTCGTCGGCGTCCACCGCCGCGACCGAGTCTTCACAGTCGATGATGGTCGACAGCGCGGCTTCGAGCAGCAGGTCCTTGATGCCTGCCGGATCGGTGCTGCCGATGGCGCTGGCGGGGTCAATCTGGATCTCGATGTGCAGGCCGTGATTCTTCAGCAGAATGGCGGTCGGCTGCCGCGGCTCGCCCTGATAACCAACGTACTTTTCCGGTTGCGCCAGTCGCGACTGGCTGCCGTCGGCGAGGGTCACCAGCAGCTCGCCACTGTCGACGGCATAGGCCTGTGCCTGAACGTGAGAACCGGACGCCAGTGGCGCGGCTTCATCGAGCAGGGCGCGGGCAAAGGCAATGACCTTGGCGCCGCGCAGCGGATTGTAACCGGCCTTGATTTCGGCACCGTTGGCGCTGGAAATCGCGTCGGTGCCGTACAGCGCGTCGTACAGCGAACCCCAGCGCGCATTGGCGGCGTTCAGGGCGTAGCGGGCATTGGCTGCCGGTACCACGAGCTGCGGACCGGCCTGTTCGCTGACCTCGATGTCGACCTTGCTGGTGATGGCCTTGACCTCGGCGGGCACCGGCTGCAAGTAGCCGATGGAGTCGAGAAAGGCGATGTAGGCGGGCATGTCGGTGACCGGGCCCGGGTTGGATTTATGCCACTTGTCCAGTTGCGCCTGGATACGGTCGCGCTCAGCCAGCAACTCCCGGTTGATGGGTGCGAGGTCGTGCACCAGCGAATCGAAATCGGCCCAGAACACGTCCGGGTTCAGCCCTGTTCCGGGAAGCACGTCCTCGTCGACGAAGCGTTTCAGATTGGCCGCAACTTTGAGGTTGTGGCAGTTGACGAATTCGGTCATCTCGGGCTCTCCATCATGAATTGTGTGTCATGCGACCCTGTAGGCGTGAGCTTGCTCGCGATCGCAACCTGTTCGTAAAAAGGGTGTCTGGTCCAACCCTATCGCGACCAAGCTCACTCCTACAGAGGATATCTGTTGCTGTTAACCGGCATTGACCGCGGCAACCCCGGCCTTGGCGACCTGCGCATCCTGATCGGCCTTGACGCCGGAAACGCCCACCGCGCCAACCGTTTCGCCGGCGACGATGACCGGCACGCCGCCTTCCAGCGATGTCAGCAGCGGGGCCGTGACGAAGGCCGTGCGGCCGCCGTTGACCATTTCTTCGTAGCCCTTGGATTCGCGTCGGCCAAGCGCTGCGGTGCGGGCTTTTTCGATGGCAATGTAGCCACCGATCGGCGCGCAGCCGTCCAGACGCTCGAAGCCCAGCAAATGGCCGCCGTCGTCGGTCACGGCGATGGCAACCGCCCAGCCGTTGTTCTGGGCTTCGGCGCGGGCAGCGGCGAGGATCTGGGTGACTTCGGTCTGGGTCAGTACGGATTTGGTTTTCATGCAGCTCTCCTGAGCAAGAACGGGGTAAGAGGGTCAAGGCCGCGCGCGATCAGGTTTGATGCAGCGCGTCCTCGATGAGTTCGATCCAGTGTTTGACAGGCGTACGGCCGGCACCCGCCAGGTGGGTCTGGCAGCCGATGTTGGCGGTCGCGATAACGTCCGGGCTGCCGCTTTCCAACGCATTCATCTTGTTGTCGCGCAGCCGTTTCGACAATTCGGGCTGGGTGATCGAGTACGTCCCGGCCGAGCCACAGCATAAGTGACTGTCGGGCACGGCGGTCAGATTGAAACCCAGCCGGGTGAGCACGGCTTCCACGGCGCCCCCCAGTTTTTGCGCATGCTGCAACGTGCACGGACAGTGGAAGGCGAGTTTCTGGCTGGTGCAGGCGCCAAGGTTTTCCAGCGGCTCGGCCCGCATGATTTCAACCAGATCCTTGGTCAGCGCGCTGACCCGGGCGGCTTTCTCGGCGTATGCCGGGTCGTCACGCAACAAGTGCCCGTAGTCTTTGACGAACGCCCCGCAACCACTGGCCGTCTGCACGATCGCTTCGGCGCCGGCCTGCACGGCGGGCCACCACGCATCGATGTTCTGACGCGCGCGCTGCAAGCCTTGCTCCTGGGCGTTGAGGTGGTAATCCACGGCGCCGCAGCAACCCGCCTGGGCGATCGATTTGACCGTGATACCCAGCCGATCCAGCACCCGCGCCGTGGCAGCGTTGGTGTTGGGGGACAGACCGGGCTGCACGCAGCCTTCCAGAATCAGCATCTGCCGGGCGTGTTGCCGCGTCGGGCGCAACCCGGGAGCACGAAGGTGGTCCGGCAGCTTGTCCTTGAGGCGGCTCGGCAGCAGCGGGCGAAACGAATTGCCCATCTGCGTCAGCGCCTTGAACAGCCCGGCATTGGGCACCACCGCGCGCAGGCTTTCTCGCAGCATGCGCTGACCCATCGGGCGCGGCACGGCTGCGTCGACTACCGCCCGGCCGATGTCCAGCAGGTTGTGATAGTCGACGCCGGAAGGGCAGGTGGTTTCGCAGTTGCGGCAGGACAGGCAACGGTCCAGGTGCAACTGGGTTTTCTCAGTGACTTCCTTGCCCTCCAGCACTTGCTTGATCAGGTAGATCCGGCCGCGTGGGCCGTCGAGCTCGTCGCCCAGCAGTTGATAGGTCGGGCAGGTGGCGTTGCAGAATCCGCAGTGCACGCAGCTGCGCAGAATGCTCTCGGCTTCTTCGCCACGGGGCAGGCTTTTGGCGTGTTCGCTCAGGGTCGTCTGCATGATCAGATCTCCGCGTACATTCGGCCGGGGTTGAATATCCCGTGCGGATCGAGTTGTGCCTTGAGCTGGCGGTGATAGCGCAGAAGCGGCTCCGCCAAGGGCTGGAAGGGGCTGTCGTCCAGGCCATGGCTGTAGCAGACGGCGTGACCACCCACTGCACTGACGATGCGTCGGATGTCTTCGCCGCCCGCGTCGGATTTCAGCCAGCGTTGCGCGCCGCCCCAATCGATCAATTGCTCGCCCGGTACGGCCAGCAGCGCGGTGTGAGTGGGCAGCGAAAGACGCCATAACGGTCGGCCGTCGGTGAAGAAGTCCAGCCGGTGTGCGTTCAGGTCTCGCCAGTAAGCCGGGTCGATCGACTCGCCGCCGAGACGATCATGGGCGGCGGCCACCGAACCTTCGCCGCCTTCGAGGCGCAGGCGCAGCACGCGTCCATCATGGCTTGCGGCGCTGATCGGCAGCGGCTGCTGACCCCATTCGGCGAGGCGGGCGAGGGCGCGTGCGCTGTCCATTTCCAGCGCAATGCTGGTACACAGGCGCGGCTTGGGCAGGACTTTCAGCGAGACGTCGGTGATCAGCCCAAGGCAGCCAAAGCTGCCCGCCATCAGGCGCGACAGATCATAACCCGCGACGTTTTTCATCACCTCGCCGCCGAATTTCAGGTGCTTGCCCAGGCCGGTGATCACCCGCGTGCCCAAGACGAAGTCGCGCACCGAGCCCGCCCATGGGCGCCGTGGCCCGGAGAGCCCGGCTGCAATCATGCCGCCGACCGTGGCGTCGCCGATGCCGCCGTCGCTGTACGTGGGGGGTTCGCACGGGAGCATCTGCCCGGCCTCGTCGAGCGCGGCATTCAGTTCGCTGAGCGGGGTGCCGGCGCGTGCGGTGATCACCAGCTCCGTCGGGTCATAGGTGACGATGCCGCGATGCGCGCGGGTGTCGAGCACCTCGCCGGCCACCTCGCGGCCGAGAAACGCCTTGCTGTTCGCGCCCTGGATGCGCAGCGGCAGGCTGAGGTCGATGGCCTGCCTGACTTGCTCCAGCAACACGTCGCTGGCATCGCGGTCCGGCGTGCGGGTCTGTGGTTGGCGTTCGGCACTCATCAGAAACGCTCCAGTTCAGGGAAGGGCAGCTTGCCCATGTGCACGTGCATCGCGCCGAACTCCGCGCAACGATGGAGCGTCGGAATGTTCTTGCCGGGATTGAGCAGGCCACTGGGGTCGAACGCCGCTTTGATGGCGTGGAACAGGGTCAGTTCGTCGCTGTTGAACTGCGCGCACATCTGATTGATTTTCTCTCGCCCGACGCCATGCTCACCGGTGATGCTGCCGCCGACTTTGACGCACAGTTCCAGAATTTTCCCGCCCAACGCTTCGGCGCGGTCCAGTTCGCCCGCCTGGTTGGCATCGAACAGAATCAGCGGGTGCATGTTGCCGTCGCCGGCGTGGAACACGTTCGCCACGCGCAGGCCGTACTCTTCGGACAGCGCTGAAATACCCTTCAACACGCCCGGCAGTTCCCGACGTGGAATGGTCCCGTCCATGCAGTAATAGTCCGGCGACAATCGGCCCACCGCAGGAAACGCATTTTTCCGGCCCGCCCAGAAACGCACGCGCTCGGCCTCGTCCTTCGCCTGCCGCACCTCAGTGGCGCCGGCCTTTTGCAGGACCGCGCGGACGCGGTCGCAATCGTCGTGAACGTCGGCTTCGACACCGTCCAGTTCGCACAGCAGAATCGCTTCTGCGTCTACCGGGTAGCCTGCGTGGATGAAATCTTCGGCGGCGCGAATGGCCAGGTTGTCCATCATTTCCAGACCGCCGGGGATGATGCCCTCAGCGATGATGTCGGCCACCGCGCGACCGGCTTTTTCCACCGAATCGAATGCCGCCAGCAGCACGCGGGCGACCTGCGGCTTGGGCAACAGCTTGACGGTCACTTCGGTGATGACCCCGAGCATGCCTTCGGAACCTGTGAACAGCGCCAGCAGGTCGAAGCCCGGCGAGTCGAGCGCATCCGATCCGAGCACCATGCGTTCGCCTTCGACGGTGAGGATGTCGACCTTAAGCAGGTTATGCACGGTCAGGCCGTATTTCAGGCAATGCACGCCGCCAGCGTTCTCCGCGACATTGCCACCGATCGAGCAGGCGATCTGCGAGGACGGGTCGGGCGCGTAATAAAGGTCGAAAGGCGCGGCGGCCTGGGAGATGGCCAGGTTGCGCACGCCTGGCTGCACGCGGGCAAAGCGTCCGGCTGGGTCGATGTGCAGAATCTTGTTGAAGCGGGCCATGACCAGCAACACGCCTTTCTCCAGCGGCAGAGCGCCGCCGGATAACCCCGTGCCGGCGCCGCGGGCGACCACCGGAACGCCGCGCTCGTGGCAGACCTTGAGCAGCGTCTGCACTTGCTCGACGCGCTCGGGAAGCGCCACCAGCATGGGCGTGGTGCGATAAGCCGAAAGCCCGTCGCATTCGTAGGGACGCAATTCTTCCTCTCGATGGAGGAGGTCAAGGTCGGGCAGTCGCGTCTGCAGCGCTTGCAGCAGCTGCGCCTTGTCGATGGCAGGCAACGCGCCATCGACGCGTTCGTCGTACAGAATATTCATGATGGGTTTGCAACCCTGTCTTGTTTTTATATGAGGCCTGTTCTGATGCAGAACGTTTCACGGCTGACTTGCATCATTGGCCCTGCGGTCGCTACTGTCCATGTGAGAACGCACTGGTCGAACCAGTTTTTCCGGGCGTTTGCACCGTTCTATTTTGAAAAGATCATGCAGATCAGTCAGATAGATCGTTAAGGATTTGGCAGATATTTGTTCGATGCCGCTGGTCATACCAGTGATCCTGGCTGCGGGCAGCGTGTGTCGCAGCGCTGGGGTCCAGCCGTCATGCAGGGAGAGAGGGATGGAAGGCAGTACCAGCACCCGCGCGCCGCAAGTCGCCGATGTCGTCAGTGAGCGCATCGAGCGGTTGATCGTGGATGGCGTGCTCAAGGTCGGTGAGCTGTTGCCGTCCGAGCGTCGTCTGACCGAAAAACTGGGGGTTTCCCGAACCGCGCTGCGCGAAGGTCTCAAGCTGCTCCGTGCCCGAGGCATCATCGAAACGCAACAGGGCAAGGGTTCGTTCGTCGCGCAGATGGGCGGGCTGGGGCTGAACGCGTCGTCTCCGCTGATGCACTTGTTCGCCTCACAACCGCGCACGCTCTACGACTTGTTCGAGGTGCGAAGCCTGCTGGAGGGCGAATCGGCGCGGCTGGCGGCCTTGCGCGGCACCGACGCCGATTTTGTGCTGATTACGCGCGCTTATGATGCGCTGGTGCAGGCCCATGGCCACACGCTTTCGGCGTCCGAACACGCGCGCCTGGATCACGCATTCCATCTGGCGATCTGCGAAGCGTCGCACAACCCGGTGCTGGTCCAGACGCTGCGCTCGCTCACCGATCTGTTGCTCAATACCGTATTTGCCTCGGTCAACAACCTCTATCACCGCGAGGCGCAGAAACGTCAGATCGACCGGCACCATGCGCGGCTTTATAACGCGGTCACCGGACGCTTGCCGGAACAGGCGCGCAAGGCCGCCGTGGCGCACATTCAGAGCATCTGCGACAACCTGCGGGAGATCGAAAACGAGGAGCAGCGGCTGGTCCGCGCGACGTTGCGACTGGAGGGCTGGACCTGACCTTGACAGTCGCAAGCCAATGTCGCAATTTACGCAATGCGTAAACGGTTTACGACAATAACAACAAGACAGGCCTTCCCGTGGATCTTTTCACTTATTACCGATCAACCTCCAGCTACCGGGTGCGCATCGCCCTGGCGCTGAAGGGGCTCGAAGTCAACGCGATTCCGGTCAATCTGATCCGGGACGGCGGCGAGCACCACAAGCCGGAATACCTGGCAATCAATCCGCAAGGGCGCGTGCCCGTCCTCAGGCTCGACAGCGGCCACGTTGTCATCCAGTCCATGGCAATCATCGAATACCTCGAAGAACACTCACCGGAACCTGCGTTGTTGCCGACTGACCTTCTGGCCCGGGCACGGCATCGTGAAGTCGCCGCGCTGATCGGATGCGACATTCATCCGTTGCACAATGTGGCGGTGCTCAACCGGCTGCGCGGTCTGGGGCATGATGAAGGGGACGTCGGCGCGTGGATCGGACACTGGATCACTCAGGGTTTCGCTGCCGTGGAAGCCTTGATCGGCGATGAAGGATTCTGTTTCGGCCAGGTCGGCCTGGCAGATGCATACCTGTTGCCGCAGCTGTATGCCGCCCGCCGGTTCAATGTCGACCTGAGCGCCTTCCCGCGCATCTGTCGGGTGGAAGCGCTGGCGTTGCAGCATCCGGCGTTTCAGCACGCCCATCCTGATGCGCAATCGGACAAGCCGGAGTAACCTTTCCTACATGAAAATCTTCGGTCTGCAGTTGATATTCGGCGACTTCCTCGCCCGCAGCGTACGGGGAATCTCCTGTGCGCCTCCCGCTGAACGGTAATGCCCGCCGTTGTGCATTCCACTTTTCAGCAGGAGCAAGACCGTGACCGATCTCTACGAAAACCCGATGGGCCTGATGGGCTTCGAATTCATCGAATTCGCCTCGCCGGTTCCAGGTGTCCTTGAGCCCGTGTTTCAGATGATGGGCTTCACCAAGGTCGCCCATCACCGATCCAAGAACGTGGCGCTGTACCGTCAGGGCGCCATCAATATCATCCTCAACAACGAGCCTCACAGCGAAGCGTCCTACTTCGCTGCCGAGCACGGTCCTTCCGTGTGCGGGATGGCATTCCGGGTCAAGGATTCCCAGCAGGCCTACAAACGTGCGCTGGAGCTCGGCGCTCAACCGGTTGAAATCGCAACCGGGCCGATGGAGCTGCGATTGCCGGCCATCAAGGGCATCGGCGGCGCGCCGTTGTACCTGATCGACCGCTTCGGCGAGGGCACGTCCATCTACGACATCGACTTCGTGTTCATCGAAGGTGTCGATCGTCATCCCGAGGGTGCAGGGCTGCAATTCATCGATCACCTGACCCATAACGTTTATCGCGGTCGCATGGCGTATTGGGCGAATTTCTACGAGAAGCTGTTCAATTTCCGCGAGATTCGTTACTTCGATATCAAAGGCGAGTACACCGGCCTGACGTCCAAGGCGATGACGGCGCCGGACGGCATGATTCGTATCCCGCTCAATGAGGAGTCCTCCAAAGGGGCCGGGCAGATCGAAGAATTCCTGATGAAGTTCAACGGCGAAGGCATTCAGCACGTGGCCTTTTTCACCGAAGACCTGATCGACACCTGGGATCGGCTCAAAGCGCTGGGCATGCGGTTCATGACCGCGCCGCCGGACACTTACTACGAAATGCTCGAAGGCCGTCTGCCAAACCACGGCGAGCCCGAGCACGAGCTCAAGGCGCGGGGCATCCTGCTCGACGGGAACTCGGAAGGCGGCAATCGGCGCCTGCTGCTGCAGATCTTTTCGGAAACGCTGATGGGCCCGGTGTTCTTCGAGTTCATTCAGCGCAAAGGCGACGATGGCTTTGGCGAGGGCAATTTCAAGGCGCTGTTCGAATCGATCGAGCGCGATCAGTTGCGACGTGGGGTTCTGACGGCGGATTGATTCGCCTGATTGCTCGGCTGGCGCCGGTGGTGACTGACAGGACGTCTGCGTTGCACCGCCGCTGCGGCCGGGCTCATTCCGGCACGTTGGATCCGACAGCGCTCAGGGCTTCGGCATGTCACCGCCCATCCGGGCGCTGATGGCCCGGGCGGTCTTCAGCAACTGCTGCGCCGCCAGCGCCTGGCGCTCATCGGTGAGCACCGATGCCGAGCCCACCACCGTCACCACGCCCATCAACTTGCTGCCCATGGCGAACACCGGCGATGACACAGCGTTGACGCCCGCCATGAGCAGGCCATGAATCTGATGCACGCCGGTGCTGCGGATTTCTTTGATGTGGCGGTCGATGTCCTTCAGTTGTTTCGCGTTCAGGGCAGCCGCTTCCGATTGCCTGAGCGCTGCCGTTTCGGCAGGGGAGAGAAAGGTGTCGAACACCAGACCTGTCGAGGAACCGAGCAGCGGCAGGACCGAGCCGATCTGCGTGACCAACGTCACCGCGCCCAGCGATTGCTCGACATACACAACCGTAGGGCCTTTGTTGCCCCACACCGCGAGGAAGCATGTTTCATTGAGCTCGTCACGCAGTGCACTGAGTTCGGGGGCAGCCATTTTCAGCACGTCCAGTTGACTGAGCGCCGCAAGGCCAACCTGCAACGCCGAGCGGCCCAGACGGTAGTGGTTGGTCACCGGGTCTTGCTCGGCAAAGCCGCTGTCCACCAGCGCCTGCAAGTAACGATGCACCTTGCTGGCGGGCATGCCCACGTATTCGGCGAGCCTGGACAACGAGGTGGAGGGCGCGAGTTCGGCCAGCGCCTTGAGAATGCCGACGCCGACTTCGGCGGACTGCACTTTCTGTTGGCGCGGACCTGCAGGGCTTACGGATTGTTCAGTCATGAGCGGGGCGTGCGCCGGTCTGGAAAGGCTGCTTTATAGCTTGACCGTCCCGCAAACTCAAATTACGTTATGCGTAATCCGTTTACGTAGAATAAAAACAAGAGGTCGAAATGTTCACAGCACCTGTGTCCGAGGCTTTGAGGTATCAATCCGGCTTCGGCAATCAGTTCAGCAGCGAGGCTTTGCCCGGCGGCTTGCCGACCGGGCAGAACTCGCCGCAGCGCCATCCGCTCGGACTCTACGCCGAGCAATTCTCGGGCACGGCGTTCACTGTGCCCCGGGCGGAAGCCCGACGGACCTGGCTCTACCGCATCGCGCCCTCGGCGGCGCATCCACGTTACTGCCGGCTGGAGCGGCAGATTCGTGGTCAGGAGCAGGGCCCTGTCACGCCCAATCGCCTGCGCTGGAACGCGTTCGACATTCCCGCCACGCCTGCCGATTTCATCGACGGCCTCATCGCGCTGGCCCGCACTTCGTCCGCCGATCAGGCCGATGGCGTCAGCGTGTACGTATACACCGCCAACCAGTCCATGCAGCGGGCTTTTTTCAACGCCGACGGCGAATGGCTGGTCGTCCCGCAGCAGGGCCGCTTGCGTATCGTCACCGAGCTTGGCGTGCTCGACATCGAGCCTCAGGAAATCGCCGTTCTGCCTCGCGGGCTGAAATTCTGCGTGCAGTTGCTGGACGGCTCGGCGCGGGGCTATGTCTGTGAAAATCATGGTTGTGCGCTGCGGCTGCCGGACCTTGGGCCCATCGGCAGTAACGGCCTGGCCAATCCTCGGGATTTTCAGGTGCCGGTGGCGCAGTTCGAAGACAGCACTCAGCCGACCGTGCTGGTGCAGAAGTTTCTCGGCGAACTGTGGTCGACCACGCTCACGCATTCGCCATTCGACGTCGTCGCCTGGCATGGCAACAACGTGCCGTACAAATACGACCTGCGCCGGTTCAACACCCTGGGCACCGTCAGCTACGACCATCCGGATCCGTCGATCTTCACGGTGCTGACGTCGCCGGGTGCCGTCCATGGTCAGGCCAACGTCGATTTCGTGATCTTCCCGCCGCGCTGGATGGTCGCCGAAAACACCTTCCGGCCGCCGTGGTTTCACCGCAATCTGATGAACGAATTCATGGGCCTCATTGACGGCGCCTACGACGCCAAGGCGCAAGGCTTCATGCCTGGCGGGGCGTCCCTGCACAACTGCATGAGTGCTCACGGGCCCGACAATGCCAGCGCTGAAAAGGCCATCGCCGCCGACCTCAAACCGCACAAGATCGAACAGACCATGGCGTTCATGTTCGAGACCGGCCGCGTCCTGCGCCCCAGCCGTCAGGCGCTCGAGTGCCCGCAGCTGCAGAGTGATTACGACGCGTGTTGGGACGGCATTGCCCGAACCTTCAAACCCTTCGATATGGACAGCCCACGATGAGCATTCCCACACACCCGCGCAGTTGGGTAACGAGCGCCAACGATCACCCGGATTTCCCGCTGCAAAACCTGCCGTTCGGGGTGTTCAGCCAGGCGAATTCGAACCGGCGCGGCGGCGTCGCCATTGGCGACTTCATCTTCGACCTCCAGGCGGCACTGGATGCCAGCCTGTTCCAAGGGGCCGCGCGTCTGGGCGCCGAGGCCGCGAGTCGCGGTCAGCTCAATGATTTTTTTGCGCTCGGCGCGTCAGCGCGACAGGCCTTGCGCAACGAACTGCTTCACCTGCTCGACGCGGCGAATCCCCAGCGCGAGCGCCTGCAAGGCATGGGCGAGCGATTGCTGCTGCCGATGAGCGAGTGTCGGATGCACCTGCCTGCGCAGGTCGGCGATTACACCGACTTTTATGTCGGCATTCATCACGCCATGAACGTCGGCAAGCTGTTCCGCCCCGACAATCCGCTGTTGCCGAACTACAAGTATGTGCCGATCGCCTATCACGGTCGCGCTTCGACGTTGTGCGTATCGGGCACGCCCGTCAGACGCCCGAATGGTCAGACCCTGGCGCCGGGCGCAGACCAGCCGACCTTCGGACCGAGCAAGCGGCTGGACTACGAACTGGAAGTCGGTGTGTGGATGGGCCCGGGCAATGCGCCGGGTGAAGCGATCGGGATTGCCGACGCAGGCCGGCACATTGCGGGTTTCTGCCTGCTCAACGACTGGTCGGCGCGGGATCTGCAAGCGTGGGAGTACCAGCCGCTGGGACCCTTTCTGTCCAAGAGCTTTGCCACGAGCATTTCCCCGTGGGTGGTGACGGCCGAGGCGCTCGCCCCGTTTCGCAGCGCTCAGCCCGCACGGGCCGAAGGCGATCCGCAGCCGCTGGCGTACCTGTTCGACGCGCAGGATCAGCAGAGCGGCGCGCTGGACATCGAGCTTGAGGTGCTGCTCGCAACGGCAACGATGCGCGAGCAAGGCGTCGCACCGGTTCGTCTGGCGCTGAGCAACACGTTGAACATGTATTGGACCGTGGCGCAGATGGTCGCGCACCACAGTGTCAACGGTTGCACGCTGCAACCGGGCGATCTGTTCGGCACCGGCACACTGTCCGGTCCGCAGGCGGGGCAGTTCGGCAGCCTGCTGGAAATGACCGAAGGCGGCAAACACGAAGTGCAATTGCCCAGCGGCGAAACCCGCAGGTTTCTCGAGGCAGGGGACGAGGTGATTCTCAAGGCGCGCTGCCGCAGAGATGGCGCAGTGAGCATCGGCTTCGGCGAATGCCGAGGCGTGGTCGTCGGTTGATGGCTCGCTGAATCCATCGGCGTCATTGCGATGCTTCGCGCCCACAGGTCGATGGCGTCTGTGCTGGAGCGCCCGGTTGATCCGGGCTTGCAGGCAGAACGCGTCTTCTCTGTGGGATGTTCTTCGCGAGCAGGCAGTAGCGGCCAAATCAGGGTCTGAGTCAGGTTCGGGGCTGTCCGAACCCTGACACCAATGAGCCGCTGCGGGGCAGAAAGCGCCCGTGTCGCTCACCTTGAGGCTGGCCGTTCGCGTAGCTCAGGCGGCCATTGACCCAGACGCCGTCGATTCCCTGCGCAGCACGCTTGGGCTCCTTGAAGTCGGCGACATCTTGCACGGTTTCGGCATCGAACAGCACCAGATCGGCCCAATAGCCCTCGCGCACGAAGCCACGCTCATGCAGGCCAAAGCGGGTGGCGGTCAGGCCGGTCATCTTGTGCACGGCAGTGTGCAGCGCGAACAGCCCGAGATCGCGACTGAAATGCCCTAACACCCGAGGAAAGGCGCCCCACAGACGCGGGTGCGGAAACGGATCCTCAGGCAGCCCGTCGGAGCCGATCATCGACAGCGGATGCTTCATGATGCGCTGTACGTCCTGTTCGTCCATGCCGTAGTACACCGCGCCCGCCGGTTGCAACTCGCGCGCGGCGTCGAGCAGGGACAGGCCCCAGTCTGCGGCGATGTCCTTCAGATCGCGGCCGCCCTGATCCGGGTGCGGTGTGGACCAGGTGATGGTAATGCGGAACGCATCGGTCACCTGCTTGAGGTCAAGCGTCGAAGAGCTGGCCGCGTAGGGGTAGCAATCGCAACCGACCGGGTGAGTCAGCGCAGCGTTCTCCAGCGCGGCCAGCAGTTGTGGGCTTCGGCCCCAGTTGCCGGCGCCCGCGCATTTCAGGTGAGAGATGACCACAGGCGATCGTGCGTGCCGGCCGATATCGAAGGCCTCGTCCATGGCCTCCAGCACCGGCTCGAACTCGCTGCGCAAATGCGTGGTATAGACCGCGCCAAACGCAGTCAGCTCTTCGGCCAGTTGCTTGACCTCGTCCGTGTCCGCCGCGTTGGCCGATGCGTAGGCCAGACCGGTGGAAAGCCCCAGCGCGCCGTGTTCCAGGCTGTCGCGCAGTTGCTCGCGCATGGCGCTGATTTCCTCGGGGCGCGCCGTGCGCAACAGCTCGTCCAGATGATTGCTGCGCAGCGCCGTATGTCCGATCAGAGCGGCGACGTTGACTGCGGGGCGCGCCTTGTCGACCGCTGCGCGATAGTCGCTGAAGCGCGGGTAGACGAACGCGCTTGCCGGGCCCAGCAGATTCATCGGATCGGGAGGATCACCCGCCAGCGTCACGGGCGATGCGCTGATGCCGCAATTGCCGACGATCACGGTCGTCACGCCTTGGGTGATCTTCGGCAACATGTCCGGCTGGCGGATAACCACCGTATCGTCGTGGGTGTGCACGTCGATGAAACCGGGGGCCAGCACTCGACCCGCGGCATTGATCTCTTCGCTGGCCGAGACGTCGCTCAGCTCGCCGATGCGCTGGATGCGCCCTTCGCGAATCGCCACATCGGCGCGGTAACCCGGCGTGTCGCTGCCGTCGATCACCAGCGCGTCGCGAATGATCAGATCGTAAAGCATGGTTCAGTCTCCAAGCGGCAGGCCGTCGTCACCGCCGCGGTAGTCATCGAGCGCCAGTTTGATCCGGCGCAGGCGTTCCTGATTATCATCCGGGGCCGTGAGCGCGAGTTCCGTGGCGAGCACATCGATGGTCAGCAGCATGCCGTAACGCGCCGCCGTGGGTTTATAGATGAAGTTGGTTTCGGCAATCTGCAGCGGCAGCAACACATCGGCGAGTTCCGCCAGGGGCGAGCCGGGCAGGGTGATCGCCAGGACCTTCGCGCCATAGCTGCGCGCCAGGCGCGTGGCATCGAGCAGCTCGGGCGTACGTCCGCTGAGCGAGCAGACGATCAGGCTGTGATCCGGGCTGAGGGTTGCGGCGATCAGGCGCATCATCACTGGATCGCGGCTGGCGGCAATGGGGTAACCCAGGCGCACCAACCGGGTCTGCAATTCTTCGCTGCACAGGCTGGAAGCACCGCCCATGCCGAAGCTGTGGATCATGCGTGCCGGCGCCAGCAAGGCGACCGCCGCCTTGAAACGCGCCTCGTCGAAGCCCGCCAGGTGCTGGCGCAGGGCCGACTCGATGTCCCCGACGATCCGGGTGAAGAACGCCGATTGCTCCGGCGCCTGCTCGGGCTTGAGAAAGCGGCTGCCGACGCCGCTGGCCTGGGCCAGTTGCAGGCGCAGGTCACGCAGATCCTTGCAGCCCACCGTGCGGGCGAAGCGTGACAGCGTGGCGCTGCTCACTTCGGCGCGGGCGGCGAGTTCGTCCAGGCTGGCGCTGGCGCAGAAGGCAACATCGCTGAGAATCAGCCGGGCGATGCGACCTTCGCCGGCGCTGAAGGAATCCTGGCGGGCGCGGATCTGGTAAAGAATGTCCACTCAGAGCACCTGCGCCAGCCCGAGGGTCAGGGCGAAGGCGATCACCGAAATGAGCGTTTCCAGCACTGTCCAGGTTTTGAAGGTCTGCGCCACGGTCATGTTGAAATACTCCTTGATCAGCCAGAAACCGCCGTCATTGACGTGGGAGAAGATCACTGAACCCGCGCCGGTGGCCAGCACCAGCAGTTCAGGGTGCGGATAGCCCAGGCCCAGCGCAACCGGTGCGACGATCCCTGATGCCGTGGTCATGGCCACCGTGGCCGAACCTGTCGCGACGCGCATCAGCGCTGCGAACAGCCAGCCCATCAGCAGCGGCGAGAGATGAAAGTCCTGAGCCAGACCGACGATTTCCTGGGTCACCCCGCTGTCGACAAGAATCCGGTTCAGCCCGCCACCTGCGCCGACCAGAAGCGTGATGCTGGCCGTTGGAGCGAGGCATTCCTGAGTGAATCTGAGGATCGCGTCGCGGTTGAAGCCTTGGGCGATGCCCAGTGTCCAGAAGCTTAGCAAGGTGGCCAGCAGCAGGGCGATGACCGAGTTGCCGATGAACGCCAGGAAACTGTTGAGCGCACTGCCGGGCGTCGAAATCAGGTTGGCCCAGCCGCCCAGCAGCATCAGAACGACCGGCAGCAGGATGGTCGCCATGGTGATGGCAAAGCCGGGCAATTGTTCGCGTGGCTCGCGTTCGAGGAATTGTCTGGCGAGCGGGTTCTCCTCGGGCAGGTGAATGCGCGGCACGATGAAGCGCGCGTAAATGGGCCCGGCGATGATCGCGGTGGGAATGCCGATGAGAATGGCATAAAACAGCGTCTGGCCCACTGACGCCTGGTACGCCTGCACTGCCAACATGGCCGCCGGGTGCGGCGGCACCAGCGCATGCACCACCGACAGGCCCGCGACCATGGGCAGACCGACCATCAGAATCGACACGCCGACCCGACGGGCGACGGTAAACGCAATCGGCACCAACAGCACGAAGCCGACTTCGAAAAACAGCGGCAGGCCGACCAGAAAGGCAATGCAGACCATCGCCCAGTGCGCATTTCGCTCACCGAAACGGTCGATCAGGGTTCGCGCCACCCGTTCGGCGCCGCCGGATTCGGCCATCATCTTGCCCAGCATGGTGCCCAGCGCCACGACCAGCGCAATGTGGCCAAGGGTCTTGCCGACACCCCCCTCGTAAGAGGCGACCACCGCGTTGGCGGGCATCCCCGCGACCAGTGCCAGGCCGACGGAAACCAGGGTGATGACGACGAATGGATTGAGCCGGAAGCGCGCGATGAGGACGATCAGCGCAATGATCGCGACAGCGGCGTAGGCCAACAGAGAAAGGCCGGTAGAAGGGGGCATGCAACGGTTCCTTGCTGAGAAGAGGGGATGTCAGGCCTGGCACCGGCGGCGTTCGGGCGCGGCGGTTTCAGGCGTTGAAAAAACGCTCGGCAGGGGATGTCGCAAAGGCTCGCAGGGCGAGAAAAGGGCAAGGCGGAGACGATCACAGGCAGGCATTATTTTTATCTCTGATTTCGTGATGAAAATTAAATTACACGAAAACTGATAAAAATATCAATTTATGAAAATTAATTTCTTATGCAACCGCTGCTGACGGACGCAAGCCGCTGCGCACGGGGCCGGCGTGATTGCCTGGGTCACGATTGGCGGCGCGGCGATGCACGTGTTTTCCAAACGGGCGATGACGCCAAGGGCGCGAATTCATTGGTAAAAAACGTCCCTGCGGGCAGAAGCGTCACCCTGCGCTGAAGCGCTCCCGATAGGCTTGTGGGGTGACGGACACTGCGCGCATGAAGCTGCGGCGCAAGGTCTCTTCGGTGCCGAAACCGCAGCGATCGGCGATGCGTTTGATCGGCAGCGCACTGTCGCCGAGCAAGCGCCTGGCGGCTTCCACGCGCAGTTGTTCAATGGCCCGCGCCGGCGTGTTGCCGGTGTGGGCGCGGTAGTGGCGCACGAAACTGCGTTCGCTCATGCCGACTTGTGCGGCGAGGGTGGCCACCGACAGATCGCTGGCCAGGTTATCGAGGATCCAGGCGTGCAGATCGCCAAACCGGCTGTCCTGACTGCGCGTGGCGTGCTGCATCGACAGCGCGGTGCTGAACTGCGACTGACCGCCCGGCCGCTTGAGGAACACCACCAGATCCCGGGCCACCGCCAGTGCCACCGTGCGCCCCAGGTCCGCTTCCACCATCGCCAGCGCCAGGTCGATACCGGCCGTGACGCCTGCTGATGTCCAGAGTTTGCCCTGATTGATGAAAATCGGTTCCGGGTCGACCTGCAACTGTGGATAGCGCTCGGCGAGCCTTGCACAGCTGTCCCAGTGCGTGACCACCCGCTGTCCGTCGATCACGCCCGCCTCGGCGAGCATGAACGTGCCGGTGCACACCGAGGCTACGCGCCGGGCGCCGACAGCCTGATCGCGCACCCACTGCAACAGGCGTTGGTCCTTCAGGGCCGTGTGCACGCCCTTGCCTCCGGCGACGATCAGCGTGTCGGATGCCGTTTCCGGCAGCGGATCCGTGAGCAGGCCGAGCCCGGATGAGGACACCACGCTGCCGTCCTGAGCGGCGACCACGCGCGGGGAGTAATGCGCCGCCTGGCCGTTTTCCTGCAGCTGCACGTTCGCCGACGCGAAGACCTGCAAGGGACCTGTGACGTCCAGCAGTTGAACGTTGGGAAAGGCCAGGATGTGCACCGGTCTTGAGGGCTCGGGCATAGAAAACTCGCTTTGCCGTGGCGTGAAATGTGGGTGATATGGCGTATCCGCCAGAGCGTATCTGGCTACAGTGAGTTCGTCCACCGATCAGAGAAAGGTGCGTTTTTTTCGAATGACGCCTGCGCTCATATCCATTGAGGAGAAACTCCATGACATTGCACATCGGTCTGCTGGTGTTCCCGAAGGTCCAGCAACTGGACCTCACTGGCCCTTATGAAGTGTTCGCCACGATGCCGGGTGTCACCGTGCATCTGGTGTGGAAAAACCTTGAGCCATTGCAGTCCAGCACCGGGCTGACGCTGGTGCCCACCCGCACGTTCACCGATTGCCCGGATCTGGACGTGATCTGCATCCCGGGCGGAGTCGGTATCGATGCCTTGCTGGAAGACGCCGAGACGCTGGCTTTCATCAAGGCGCAAGCCACAACTGCGCAATACATCACGTCGGTCTGCACCGGTGCCTTGGTGCTGGGCGCTGCCGGCCTGCTGCAGGGCAAGCGCGCAACCACGCATTGGGCGTCTCATTCGTTGCTTGAGTCGTTTGGTGCGATCCCGGTCAAGGAGCGGGTCGTGCGCGACGGCAATCTGATGACTGGCGGCGGCGTGACGGCTGGGATCGACTTTGCCCTGACCCTGATCGCAGAGATCTTCGATCCGGAAAAATCCCAGGTCATTCAGCTGCAACTGGAGTACGCCCCAGCGCCGCCGTTCGACTCCGGCCGTCCCGAAACCGCGCCGGCCCATGTCCTGGCTGTCGCCAGTGAGCGCGCATCGGCGGGGCTGCTGGCCCGTCGGCAGATCGTCGAGCGTGTGTTGGCCAGCCGTTAGGCGCAAGAGGCGGCGGGCAGCTCGTACCAGCAGAGGAAAAGGTCCAGCGCCGACTCGACCACCGCCGCCTGCTTTTCAGGCGTCAGCAAGGGCTCGTTGAGCGTCACTTGCGGCCAGAAGGCAAACGCCTTGAGCAAGGCGTGAATCTGCGAGGCGGCGAAACCCGGTTCGACGGCTTTCAAGCGGCCGTCCTGCTGGGCGCCGCGTACCCAGACCGTGAAGGTTTCCTCGCGCTGGTTGAGCCGGTTGACCCACGTCTGCGCGCGTTCGGGTGAATGAATCGTCGCGCCGATGGCCACGCGCGCCAGATCCAGAAAATTGCTGTCACCCAGAAGTGCCATCTTGGCATTGAGCAAGTCGCGCAGTTGCGCACGCAACGGCACATCCGGCCGATAGGCAGCATCGGGCTGAGCCGCGGCACTGGCCCACAGGCGGTGAAGCATCTCGGAGAACAGCTCTTCCTTGCTCGGAAAGTGGTTGTAGACCGTGCGTTTGGACACTTCGGCGCGGGCCGCGATACGGTCCATGCTGGTGACCTCGAAACCGTTGTCGCGGAATTCGGCAATCGCTGCCTGCACGATGGATTCACGTTTTCGGTCGGTCAGTCGCAAGGGGGCGGTCATGGCTTCGCTTCTAAGAGGTTGTGCAGGGGCCGTACTGGCAAGACACCCCGGCAAGAAAATTACACTGAACAGTTTACTTCCATTTGAAGATCGTGCAAGCTTGAAACTACACTGTGTAGTGTAAAGCGCTGTTACAACTTCCCGCTTACTTCTTTCCGTCGTTTGCAACATTCTGCACAGCGTTTGCTGTCGCGGAAACCTCCACCCGTTCCATGGAGTCAGCACATCATGGCCTCGATCGAAAAAAACCTCGATACCGCTTCCTCACTGCCTGTTCTGTCCCGGTCTGAGGGTCGCTATCTCAATCACAAGCCGATGAAGCGCTCCGGATTTCTCAAGACCCTGCGCATTTTCTGGAACGCGACCTTCAATAAGCCCCGTCACACCCGCCCGATCGGCGAAATTCCTGTGCAGCCGCTGTCTCGCCAGCAGTTGCTCGCGGCGCCGGACAACACGGTTTACCGCCTGGGCCATTCGACGGTGCTGCTCAAACTGCGCAATCAATATTTCCTCACCGATCCGGTGTTCGCCGAGCGTGCCTCGCCGATCCAGTGGGCCGGTCCGCAACGTTTCCACCAGCCGCCGATCAGCCTGGCCGACCTGCCGCCGCTCAAAGCGGTTATTCTTTCGCACAACCATTACGACCATCTGGACCACATGACCATCCAGGTGCTCAAGGACAAGGCCGAGCATTTCATTGCGCCGCTGGGGGTCGGGGACACACTGATCGAGTGGGGCGTGCCGGCCGAGAAGGTCCGGCAACTGAACTGGTGGCAGTCCACCGAGATCCACGGCATCCGCTTCGTCGCCACGCCCGCGCAGCATTTTTCCGGCCGCAGCTTGAGCGACGGCAACCGCACGTTGTGGTGTTCATGGGTGATGCTCGATGGCGAGCAACGCATTTTCTTCAGTGGTGACACCGGGTACCACGACGGCTTCAAGCTGATCGGCGAACAGTACGGGCCGTTCGACCTGACCCTGATGGAAACCGGCGCTTACAACGTTGAGTGGCCCGACGTGCACATGCAGCCGGAGGAGACATTGCAGGCGCACATCGACTTGCGCGGAAAATGGCTGTTACCCATTCACAATGGGACGTTCGACCTGGCGATGCACGCCTGGCACGAGCCTTTCGACCGGATTCTCGCGTTGGCCTGGGATCGCAGCATTTCCATCACCACGCCCGAGATGGGCCAGCCGTTTTACCTTCAGTACCCCAGCCGGGGTCAGGCATGGTGGATAAAGGTCGAAAAAGCGGCAGAAGTGGACGAGATGGCCCCGCCGCATTCACAGCAGCCACAGCCTCAGGTTCAGCAGCACCGCAGCCGACGCTGCCCGCGCCAGCAGGCGGTCGGTCGAAGCTGACCCATAGAGAGGGCCGCAACCGAGTCGTTGCGGCCCTGCGTGTTCAAGGTTTGCTTTGATTCTGCTCTTTCGGATCCGCAGGCGTGCCAGGGTGGCGGTCCTGCTCTCCCTGCTGGTTCAGCTGCTTGTGCTCTTCGCCGACCTTGCCGGCGTTCTCGGGCTTGTGATCGAGGTCGTCACGGTTCGATTCTTTGTTCATCTCATTCTCCGCTTGCTTGTTGTTTTCGTTGCAGGTCTGACGGTCATTCGTCCATCTGGCGGATCAGCATCAGCGCTTCGTCCTTGAACAGCGGTTGCTTCAGCCGCTCGGCAAGCAGCGCCATCTGCCGCTCTCGTTCACAGCCCACCGCAGCCGCGACCACGCCCTCTTTGCACATCAGCGCCAGAAACTCGAAGGTTTCAGGTTCGCCCAGGTAGACAATTTCATCCCATTGGTCGGCATGACCGAGGTAGTCCAGCCGCTTCTCAAAGTGATACGTCCAGAAAAACGGAACGTCGGTGTAATGCCGGTCGCCGCCCAGCATGTTGCTGGCGGCGATGCGCGCCTGTTGTTGCGCCAGCCGCCAGTGTTCGATGCGTTGGGGTTTTTTATCGTACGGAAACGTGGCCAGATCACCCGCTGCCCACACGTCCTTGCCGGCATGCATGCCATCGTCGACGGCAAGCGAGCCATCCTGTTCGAGCTGCAGCCCGTCAATGAAATGCGTGGCCGGCGAGACGCCGATGCCGATCAGCGCGAGATCGACGGGCAGTCGTTCTCCATTGGTCAGCACCGCCGTCTGCAACGCTTTCTTGCCATTCACGCCATCGCCCTCAAAGCGACTGATCTCGACGTGGGTGCGGAACAGCACGCCGTTGCGCTCGTGCAGGCTGCGGATCGCTTTGCCGATGCGCTCGCCCAGTTGCGCCGCGAAGGGCACTTCATGGCGCGCCAGAATGGTCACGTCGACGCCGTGCTTGCGCAGCGCTGAGGCCGCTTCCAGACCGATGAAGCTGTCGCCGACGATCAGTGCCTGACGACCGGGCTGCGCGGCGGCCAGGATCTTTTTCGCATCCTCGCGGCTGCGCAGCGTGAGAACCTGCGGCAGGTCGGCGCCGATCAACGGCAGTGCGCGCGGCTCGCCGCCGGTGGTGATCAGTGCGGCGTCATAGCCGAAACGCCGACCATCTGCCAGCGTCAGTCGTTTGTTGACGACGTCCAGCTTCATCACCTCACCCTGAATCCGCTCGATATGGCTGGCCTCGTAGAACGCGTCGTCTCGAAGCGGCGGCGTTTCGTCGGGCTGCATGTCAGCGGACAGCACAAATTTGCTCAACGCGGTGCGGTCGTAACCCGGGTTGCCCTCGCGGTCGACCAGCAGCAGGCGTCCATTGAAACCTTTCTCCCTCAGGGCACAGGCCGCCGCAGTGCCGGCAGCCCCCGCTCCGATCACGATGAAGCAGCGCGAATCGTCGGGCAGCGATCGTGGCTCGGCAACGAACGCTTGATCATCGACATGCACCTGTCCTTCGATCACCTGCGTCGGATAGCGAGTCAGGGCATCCAGGGCAGGCGGCTCACACAAGTGGCCATCGTCGACCGAGAATTCTGCCTTGTGCCACGGGCAGATCAGATGCCCATTGCAGACCGCCCCCTCGGCCAGCGGTGCGCCGGCATGAGGGCATTCGCCCTGATAGGCGCGAACCTCATCGCCATGGCGCAGCAATACGACCTTTTTCTCGCCAACTTCAACCTGAAGGCCCCGATCTCGACGAAGATCGGCCAGGCTAGCGACTCGATGCATAGGCATTTGATGTTCCTCCCAGGCTTTCTGTTGGGAGTGGGGCGCCTGTGCAGAGGTTCAGACAATTTGGCGAGTCAGCGCCGATCACCCATCGGCCGGCATCAGCGCACCAGACCCAGCCGCTCGTGCCAGTCGGCGATCGATTCTTGCGGGTATTGCTCGAACTGCTGGTCGTCGGGGCCCGCCTGGACTTCGACCCACGAGGCCTTCGAATCCAGCAGCAGGTGAGTGTGCTCGGGCGGCGTCGGCAGCGGGGTGTCGATGGCCGATGCAAACGGGTGGATCAGCTCGGGCCACTCAGGGCTGAACAACCATAGGCCGCTGCCGCACTGCTTGCAGAAATGCCGCTCGGCGCTGCTGGTGTGAACGTGATGGTGAGCCTTATCGCGCATCTTGGCGTGATAGATGGCGATGCTGTTCTTGCCTTTGACTTTCAGGCTTTTGGCATCGCCGCCCAGGTTGATCGAATAGCCTCCGCCGCCTTGTGTCTTGCGGCAGATCGAGCAATAGCAACGTTGATAGGGGTAGGGGTGAACGCTGGTCAGGCTGAACTCCACCGCGCCGCAATGGCAGGAACCTTCAAGATGCATGCTGTTACCTCCTTGATCGGTCGGATCGTCGACATCCTTTGTCTAGACCGTCCCGTGGGTTGTAGTTCGAAGTTTTCTCGAACAGGCGTTCGGATTCTTCATCCTCCGGGCCCTCAAGAAGCGCTGGGCAGCGTCGATAAGCGATAGTCATACGACGACATTCGCTGTCCCTGATAACAATGAGCAAACGGTCATGAACCTACGCAACCTGACCATCGCCCGTCGCGCGGGCCTTGGGTTTACCCTGATTTCCCTGCTTGTCGCGTTGCTGGGCTGGTTTGCCCTCAGCCAGATGTCCACCATTCGCCAGAGCGAAGTGGCGGTCGAGAGCAACTGGATGCCGAGCATGCGGCTGGTGAACGATATCCGTGAAGCCATGCTGCGCATTCGCACGATCTCGCTGCGCATGGCCCTGGACACCGACCCGAAAAACGTCAGCACGTACAAGGGGCAGATGGATGCACGGGCCAAGGTGCTGGCCGACAAACTGGCAAGCCTGGACACGTTCGTCGACACGCCTCAGGAAAAAGTCCTCTACGACAAATTCCGCTCGACCCTGGCCGATTACCAGCGCGCGCTGGCGCAGTCCTTCGTGCTGGCCGAAAGCGGCGATCTGAAGGCGCTCAACACGCTGCTGCTGGTCGACATGAAAACCGTGGTCGACAACTCAGGCACGCAACTGGGCGATCTGGGTGATTTCTACTCCCGCCAGGTGGAGCTCGAAGGGGCTGCGGCCCAGGCGCAATACGACCATTCCCGTGACATCGTGCTGGTGTTCGTGCTGATTGCCGCGCTGGCGACCATTGTCCTGGCGCTGTGGCTCACGCGCAGCATCATTCGTCCGCTGGAAGACGCCGTGGGCGCGGCCGAATACGTCGCCAAGGGCGATCTGACCCACGACATCCGCGTCGAGGGCAAGGATGAAGTGACCCGATTGCTCAAAGCCTTGCAGGCGATGCAGAACAATCTGCGTTCGACCTTGAGCCTGATCGGCAGCTCAGCCAGTCAACTGGCCTCAGCGGCGACCGAACTCAACTCGGTCACCGAGGACAGCCATCGCGGTCTGCATCAGCAGAACGCCGAGATCGAGCAGGCGGCCACCGCTGTCAACGAGATGACCTCGGCGGTCGAGGAAGTGGCGCGCAATGCGGTGTCCACCTCGCAGGCCTCCAGTGAGTCCAACAGCGCAGCCAAGGACGGACAGGCTCGCGTCATCGACACGGTCAATTCGATTCAGACGCTGTCCGGCAACGTGCAGCACACCTCAGAGCTGGTGCAGAACCTGGCCGATCAATCCCAGGACATCGGCAAAGTGCTGGACGTGATTCGCTCCATCGCCGAACAGACCAATCTGCTGGCGCTCAACGCGGCCATCGAAGCGGCCCGCGCCGGTGAGTCCGGCCGTGGTTTTGCGGTCGTGGCGGACGAGGTTCGTGCGCTGGCCCATCGCACGCAGCAATCGACCTTGGAAATCGACAAGATGGTGTCGACCATGCGCAGCGGCTCCAGTGAAGCGCTGCAATCGATGCTGGTCAGTCGTTCGCGGGCCAGCGAAACCCTGGAGCTGGCGCAGGGCGCGGGGGAATCGCTGCACCGGATCACCTCGTCGATCAACGAAATCTCCGAACGCAACCTGGTCATCGCCAGCGCCGCCGAGGAGCAAGCGCAAGTGGCCCGGGAAGTGGACCGCAACATCGTCAACATCCGCGACCTGTCGCTGCAATCGTCTTCGGGTGCCAACCAGATCAGCGCATCCAGCAATGAACTGTCGCGCTTGGCCGGCGAGCTGAATCAGGTGGTGGCACGCTTCAGAGTCTGATGATCCGCTCCGGGTCTTGGAGGCGACGACCCGGTCCTGCGCAAACGTTTCATCTCATTCACTTGCCTGTCGCCGTCCAGGGCTTGCATGATTCGCCACGACTAATAATTCCTGGCGGGCCGTACCTGCCGACAAGACAAGGTGAAAGGCAATGGATGATCTGAATCACGAGTTCAGCAGCTGGCTGCGTTCTCCCGGCCACAAGGCCTGGCTGGCGCATGAGGGAAACCGGCTGCTGGCGTTCGCCAAGGCGGCTCGGATGCCTCATGGGTTTGGCAACCTCGATGATCACGGGCGCCTGCCGGCCGATGCAGTTGCCGAAACCATGAACACCGCGCGCATGACCCACAGCTTTGCGCTGGCCCACATCAACGGCATCCCGGGCTGCGCCGAATGGGTCGATCACGGCGTCGCGGCACTGGCCGGTCCCCTGCGCGATGCCGAGCATGGCGGCTGGTTCGCCAAGCCCCTGGAGCAGGGCGCCGACACCGGTAAAGCGGCGTACCTGCATGCCTTCGTTGCGCTGGCCGCAAGTTCCGCAGTGGTGGCCCGCCGACCCGGCGCGCAGGCATTGCTCGATCAGGCGATTCAAGTCATTTCCCAGCGATTCTGGAGCGAAGAAGAAGGCGCCATGCGGGAGTCCTTCGACCGCGACTGGAGTCATGAAGAGCACTATCGCGGCGCCAACAGCAACATGCACAGCACCGAAGCCTTTCTTGCGCTGGCCGACGTCACGGGCGATGCGCGTTGGCTGGACCGTGCGCTGCGCATCGTCGAGCGGGTCATACATCAGCATGCGGCGGCCAACAACCATCAGGTGATCGAGCACTTTGACCTGCAGTGGCAACCGCTGCGCGAGTACAACGTCGACAAGCCCGACGACGGTTTCCGTCCGTATGGCACGACGCCCGGTCACGCTTTCGAGTGGGCGCGGCTGGTCCTGCACCTTGAAGCGGCCAGGCAGAGAGCCCGGCTCGACACCCCGGCGTGGCTACTGGAAGACGCGCGTGGTCTGTTCGAGAACGCCTGTCGCTACGGCTGGGACGTCGACGGCGCAGCGGGGATTGTTTACACCCTGGACTGGGAAAACAAACCGGTCGTGCGCCATCGCCTGCACTGGACCCACGCCGAAGCGGCGGCGGCAGCGGCGGCCTTGCTGCAACGCACCAACGAGCAAACCTACGAAGACTGGTATCGCACGTTCTGGGAGTTCAACGAAACCCGTTTCATCGATCGCGAGCATGGCAGCTGGCGGCATGAGCTGAACCCGCAGAACCAGCCAAGCGCTGACATCTGGCCCGGCAAACCGGATCTCTACCACGCCTTGCAGGCCACGCTGCTGCCGGTGTTGCCGCTGGCGCAGAGTCTTGCCACGGCACTTGCGCAACTGCGCTGAGTCAGTCTGGCCGACTCAGACTTCGATCTCGATCCACGTCGGCGCATGGTCGCTGGCGTGGGGCAGGTCGCGCACCCAACGGTCCACGCCCGCGTTGCGCAGCCTGGGCGCCAGGTCTTCGCTCAACAGCAGGTGATCGATGCGCAAGCCCGAATTAGTTTTCCAGTGATTGCGGAAGTAATCCCAGAACGTGTAGATGCGCTCGTCGGGGAAGTGCGCGCGTATCGCGTCCGTCCAGCCCTGTTCGAGCAGGCGGCTGTAGCAGGCCCGGCTTTGCGGCTGCAGCAACGCATCCTTGAGCCATGAGCGGGTGTTGTAAATGTCATCGTCGGTGGGGATGACGTTGTAGTCGCCGGCTAGCACCACCGGGTGGGTGCTCTTGAACAGCGTGTCGGCGTGCCTGATCAGGTGTTCGAACCACTCCAGTTTGTAATCGAATTTCGGCCCCGGCTGCGGGTTGCCGTTGGGCAAATACAGGCACCCCACGATGACCCCTTGAACCGCCGCTTCCAGGTAGCGGCTGTGACTGTCTTTCTCGTTGCCCGGCAGACCGCGACGAATTTCCAGCGGCTCGCTGTCGCGGGACAGAATCGCGACGCCGTTCCAGGACGACTGGCCGTGCCAGAGGGGCTGATAGCCGGCCTTGCGAATCTCGTCGGCGGGGAAGGCGATGTCCGTGGCTTTCAATTCCTGAAGGCAGACGATGTCCGGCGCTTCGGTTTCCAGCCATTGCAGCAGAATCGGCAAGCGTGCGCGGATACCGTTGATATTGAACGTGGCGATTTTCAGCGTGGCCATGGCGGGTCGCTCACAAGGGTGTGATGCGTTGGAGGCATGGCAGGCGCAGAAGATTCAACGATTTGCCAGGCGCCGATGGCCGCCTGGGTCAACTCGGTGACAGCAGCGTCCGGGCGGGTTGGTTGGCTCACGCCAGGCGTTGAGTCACGCGGATGACCTGCCGCGCAATGTAGGCGCCGGTGACAATGACGCCGAACAGGCGCAAGGTCTGCATAGCCAGCACGAAGCCGACGTCCGAATGGGTGTCGATGGCGATGATGGCCATGGCATCGAGGCCGCCGGGGCTGGTCGCCAGGTAAACCGAGAGGAAGTCTTTGCCCATCATCCGGGCGATGAACCAGGCAGAGATCGCGCACAACAGAATCAGCAGCAGGGCACCCACGATCATCGCCGGCAGTCTGCGCCAGACGTAATGGATGGTCGCGCGGTCGAAGCGCAGCCCGATGTAACTGCCGATTGCGCCGTAGGCAATCGCCAGCAACCAGGTAGGCATGGTGATCTGCAGCAAGCCGCTGAGTTGCAACGCGCCGCCCAGCAGCAGCGGCACCAGCAGCGCGCCTGCTGGAATGCGCCCGCTCAACGCGACACCCACCACGATGACCAACAGACTCAGGCTCAGGTTCAGCAGATTCATGCCCTGCAGCAGTGCGTCATTGCTATGGGCGTCCGTGCCGCCGGCGTCGGCACCGATCAAGCGGCTGACCAGCGCACCAATCATCACCACGCAGACCACCCGCACGTACTGCATGGTTGCCACCACCCGCGAATCGGCGCCGTAGTCTTCCGACATCGCCACCATCGCCGAGGCCGCGCCGGGCGAGGTGCCCCATGCCGCCGTGCTGCTCTGAATGCCGCCCCAGCGCGCCATGCCGATGCCCACCACCGCGCTCAGCGCGACCGTCAGCAAGGTGGCGAACACCATGACGTGCCACGAGTGCACGGCAGCCAGCAGCACGCCCATCGTCATCGAATGGGCGACCAGCACACCGACCGTGCCCTGACCGAGGCGAAAGACATGCCTGTTCAGGCGCACCGACGCCCCGCAGACGCCGAAGCCGATGGCGACCAGCATGGGACCGAGAAACAGGGCGGCGGGAACGTGAAAGTACTTGAACAACTGACCGGCACTGCCTGCCAGCAGGATGAGCAGCGACCATTGCAACAGCGGGTGCAGGTGATCGAGGGAAAACGATGAGGGGCGCGACAACGCAGGTCTCCAGAGCATTGGCTTTTTCCTGGTGGAGTTTCATCCAATGCCGGGCAGTATCGACAGTCCAACCGATCAAGTCTATTTTCTAATAATCATGAATTGATAACTTTGGTTGATATATGGACCTGCGTGACCTGACCTATTTTGAAACCATCGCCGAGCTGGGCCACCTCGGCCGCGCAGCTGAAAAACTCAACCGCAGCCAGCCTGCGCTGACCAAAAGCATTCAGCGCCTGGAGGAGTCGTTCGGCACCAAGCTGTTCCAGCGCGACGGGCGCAGAATCAAGCTGACCCCCGTGGGTGAACTGTTGCAGGCGCGCGGCAAGGTGCTGCAGCAGAGCATCGCCCAGACCCAGCGCGAGGTGCGGGATTTCGCCAGTGGCGCGGTCGGCGAGATTCGGCTGGGCTGCGCGGCCACCATGGCCGAGTATTTGCTGCCCGAACTGACCAACGCGTTGCTCAAGCGCTCCCCGGCGATCACCCTGAAGCTGGTGATCGGCCAGGACGACATGTTGCGCGAGCAACTGCGCTCCGGGCATCTGGACATGATCATCTGCGCGCAACGCAGCAATGAAGACGAATTCACCGGCTATCCGATTCTCACCGACGAGGCCGTGGTGATCGCCAGTCGCAACCACCCGATATTCAAGAAGGCGTTCCAGATGAGCGACCTGTGTCGTTATCGTTGGGTGCTGCCGCCGCAGGGCGTGTCGTCGCGGATCTGGGTCGACGAAGCGTTTGCCCGGCACGATCTGCCGCTGCCGGTGGTGCAGATCGAGGCCAATTCGATCTCCTTGCTGCCGCGCCTGATCGCGCAGACCAGCCTGCTGAGCTTCATCGCCCGGGAAACCCTGGAGTTCGGCAAGAACATGCAGGAGTTACGCGAGGTCCCGCTGGAGCAGACGACGATGGCGCGCACTATCTGCGTGATGCTGCGTCGCGAGGGCTACCTGTCGCCCGCCGCTCATGCGATGGTGCAGATGCTGCGCGACAACGGCGGCTCGTTCCTGAGCTGGTCATGACCGATGCTTTTTCCAGGCGAACTGGGTTAGCCTGAGCCTTGACCTTTCTTCAGCGGGAGAACCTCACGATGCATGCACAGTCCGACCCTTCACTTCTGCACCGCCCAGCGTTTCTGTTCAACACCGAAGATCAGCATTTCGGCGGCGACCGTTCGCCGCTCAACGACGCCGACGCCGACGAAGACAGCGATCCGGAAGGCGAACTCGACCTGGGCGAACTGGGTCTGGACGAATTTGCCGACGCCGACAAACTGGACATCGGCTCCTCGACGCTCGGCTGATACCAGGCTCCAATACCGGCCAGGCGAGCAGCGGGGCTGAGCATACCGACTTACGCAGCGCCTGCCGGGTAAGCAGCGGGGCGGATCAGGACCGGCGGGCGTGATGAGCCGCCAGATAACTGCTCAACGCCTCAATTCCGGCTTCCGCCGTCTCGCTGCTGCCTGCCCAGGTGCACGCCAGCATCAGGTTCTTCGGCAGCCGGAAGTCTTCCACCTGAAATCCTTGCGCATCGAACCCCTGGGTATCGTGTTCGATCTGACCGCGCAGCGAGCCTTCGGCGCTGAAATAAGCCCAGACCGGTTTGCCCAGCGCGGCCGCCATGCCCACTTCAAACGCTGTCCCCGAATCCGGCTCCACGCCACGGAATGCGTTCAGATTGGCCAGCACGGCATCGCAATCCTTGATCATCTCGATATTGGCGTGGCAGATCAGCGCTGCGGTCTGTTCCGGCGCAAGATCCTGCGGCACTTCATTATCGAACGGGTAGAGCCCTTCGAGCCCGCGAGCCTGGCACAGTGCTTTGAGATAGCGGCCATGGTCGACGGCGTCGGCGCGAAACACGTCGAAGCCTGCAAGGTAAATGCGCGGCGGCGATGAAAAGGACATGAACGGTTCCTGCCAGAGTGAGTGCGGGAATTCTACCGTGCCTCGAGGGTGCCGTTGATCAGACCAGCGCCTGTGCACGGTAGAAAGGGGCTGGAATCTGTACGGATAACCAGTATCCTGACGCCTTTCGACCAGCCGTTGCGTGACCTCGCCGTGAGCACTTCGCCCCTCGACAACCCGTTTTATTATCTGCAGAACTTCCGCCAGGTGCTGAGCTGGATCGCCGAGCGCTATGAAGACTTGCTGGATGACGACGAGCGCCGGTTCATTGCCGACTTCACGTCCCTGCCGCAGCCGGCGCAGGCGCTGCTGGTGCGAATGGTCATGCGCAAGGGCACGCTGTTCAGGGCGAGTAAACTGGAATACCCGGAGATCGGCGACGTACGCCTCGCCGCCGCGCCACTGCTGGACAACGGATGGCTCGAAGGCCAGCCGCACCTTGATCTTCAAGCCCTGTTCGCGCTGTTGCGCAAGGAAGAACTGTGCGCCTGCTTCAAGGCGCACGGGATCAAGCGGGCGGAGAACAAATCCACGTTGCTCGAACGCCTGCTGCCTTCCTATCCCACGGCCCGGCCGCTCGATGAATGGTTTGCCGGTTTCGACGAGGTGATTTTTTCCCTCCAGGTGATGCCGCTGTGCGACCGGCTGCGCTTGCTGTACTTCGGCAATCTGTATCAGGAATGGTCCGAATTCGTGTTGGCGGACCTGGGCATCTACCGCTACGAGAAGGTCGAATTTTCCCTTGAGTCGCGGGGCATCAATCAGCGCACGGACATCGACATCTGCCTGCACCTGCACGCCTGTCGTCAGGCGCTCGATGAAGGCGCTGCACTGGCCGAGCTCGCGGCTCAGGCGCTGGCGGTTCAGACCGACAACCCGTGGCTGGCGATGCGCCGCGCCAAATTGCTGTTCCGGATCGGTCAACAGGCCGAGCGCGAGCAGGACGCCGCCCTGGCGCTGAGCGTCTACGGCTCATCGAGCTATCCCGGCGCCCGCGTGCGCCGGATCCGTGTGCTCGAGCGCGCGGAGCGCTTCGCCGAAGCGATGGCGCTGCTGCAGCAGGCGCAGGCCGCCCCGGAAAACGACGAAGAAACCCAGCACCTGCTGCGAATCGAGCCGCGGCTCAAGCGCAAGCTGGGCGAGGGCGGGGTTCAGCGACGAGCCAGACGCGTGGTCAGCCGGCTGGATCTGAGCGTGATGCCACTGCCGGATCACAGCGTCGAGCGATTGATTCAGGCGCACCTGGCCGAAGAAGGCAGCGAAGTGCATTACGTCGAAAATGCCTTGGTCAACTCGCTGTTCGGGCTGCTGTGCTGGCCGGTGATTTTCGCGCCATTGCCGGGAGCGTTCTTTCACCCGTTCCACAGCGCGCCGAGTGATCTGTACAGCCCCGACTTCTGTCAGCGTCGCGCTGCGTTGTTCGATGAGCGCCTGGCGCTGCTGGACGATGAGCGTTACCTGAGCGCCATTCGCGACACGTACGTGAACAAGTTCGGGCTGCAATCGCCTTTCGTGTTCTGGGGCACGCTGACGTCGCAACTGCTGGAGCAGGCGCTGCATTGTCTGCCCGCGCAGCACCTTCAGCGCTGGTTCCGGCGGCTGCTGCAGGACATCAAAGCCAATCGCACCGGCATGCCCGACCTGATCCAGTTCTACCCCGAGCAACGCCGTTACCGGATGATCGAAGTCAAGGGCCCGGGTGATCGCCTGCAGGACAACCAGTTGCGCTGGCTGGATTTCTGCGCAGAGCATGAAATGCCGGTCGTGGTCTGTTATGTGCAATGGGCGGAGCGGGCGGACAACCAGACAGAAACCCACTTGCCCGGTCGATCGGACGCTTGTGGAAGTGAGCCAACGGTCTTTGACGCCCCCTTCGATCAAACGCGTGACACCCAACGCGTTCCCGGCTGAAGCCGGTCCTGCAAGACTTGCGGCGTCTGTGGACTGACCTCTTCCCGGCTGAAGCCGGTCCTACGCAACATTTGCAGCGTCTGTAGGACCGGCTTTAGCCGGGAAGAGGCCGGTGCAGGCTGTGGAGATGCAGTGGTCGGAAATCAGCCTTCGTGAGCACGCCAACCCCCGCAGGTCATCCATCACCCTGGGTAAACGCGCCGAAATCCCCTCCAGAAGTCAGCGTTTGACCTTCTTCGGCGGCAACGGCAGCGGCGCAAACAGTGCCTCGATGTCGTCATCCTGCAACTTCCAGTCACCGGCTGTTCTGCCATCCAGCACGCCTGATGCCAGTGCGGATTTCTCCTGCTGCAAGTGCTGGATCTTTTCCTCGACGGTGCCGCGCGCGATCATCTTGTAGACGAACACCGGCTTCTCCTGACCGATGCGATAGGCGCGGTCGGTGGCCTGGTTTTCGGCCGCCGGGTTCCACCACGGGTCGTAATGGATCACGGTGTCGGCGGCGGTCAGGTTCAGGCCGGTGCCGCCGGCTTTCAGGCTGATCAGAAAGATCGAGCGCTTGCCGCTCTGGAAATCCTGCACCGGCGTACGGCGATCCTTGGTACGCCCGGTGAGGATCGCGTACTCGATGCCGCGCTGTTGCAGTTCGGCCTCGATCAGTTCCAGCATTGAGGTGAACTGCGAGAACAACAGGATCTTGCGGTTCTCCGCCAGCAGTTCGTCCAGCATGTCCAGCAGGCTTTCCAGCTTGGCCGAACCGGACGGGCGCGGGCCGGCCGGTGCGCTGTTGACCAGACGCAGATCGCAACACACCTGGCGCAGCTTGAGCAGTGCCTCGAGGATGATGATCTGGCTGCGCGCCACGCCCTTGCGGGTGATTTCGTCGCGCACCTTCTTGTCCATCGCCAGCCGCATGGTCTCGTAAACATCGCGCTGCGCATCGCTGAGCTCGACCCAGTGCACGATCTCGGTCTTGGGCGGCAGTTCGGTGGCAACCTGTTCCTTGGTGCGACGCAGCAGGAATGGCTTGATTCGCGCGTTCAAGTGCTGGAGGCGCGCCTCGTTACCAAGCTTTTCGATGGGGGTGCGGTAGTTGCTGGTGAACTGTTTGGCGTCGCCCAGCCAGCCCGGCATCAGGAAATGAAACAGCGACCAGAGTTCGCCCAGATGGTTTTCCAGCGGCGTGCCGCTCAGGCACAGGCGCTGCCGCGCGTTCAGCTGACGCGCCGCCTGGGCAGCCTTGCTGTTGGGGTTCTTGATGTACTGCGCCTCGTCGAGCACCAGCACGTGGAGCAACTGTTTACTGAGCAGTTCCACGTCCCGGGGCAGCAGCGCATAGGTGGTCAGGATCAGGTCGTAGTCCTGCAAATCCTGATAATCCTGATGCCGATTGGCGCCGTACAGTGCCAGCACATTGAGCTGCGGGGTGAAGTGCTTCGCCTCGTCCATCCAGTTGGGTATCAGACTGGTCGGCATGACCGCCAGGGCCGGTCGATCCAGACGCCCGGCCTGCTTTTCCAGCAGCAGATGCGCCAGGGTCTGCAATGTTTTGCCCAGGCCCATGTCGTCCGCCAGCACGCCGCCGACTTCCAGCTCTCGCAGCGCCTGCATCCAGCTCAAGCCCTCGAGCTGATACGGCCGCAGCTTCGCGTTCAATCCTTTTGGCGCTTTGACGCTGGCATTCTTGATATTGACCAGGCGCTCGGAAAACTGCCGAAGCCGATCTCCGCCTTGCCACACCAGCGGCATGTCATCGAGTTGCTTGAGGCGTGTGGCGTCGGCGGTGTTCAGGCGAATGGCATCGTTGCCGTCTTCGCGCCAATAGAAATCGCCCAGGGTCGCCAGCACGGTTTTCAGTCGGCCATAGGGCAGGGCCACTTGAATCGGGCCGCCGCCGCGCTGGGTGAAATGATTGAGCTGGACCAGCAGCTGCTCGTCGTCGCGACGCTTGGCAATACCGGCCAGGGTCATCAATTCGGGATGCGTGCGCAGCAGGTTGATCAGTATCGGCAGCAGACTCAGGCGTTCGCCGTTGACGATGATGCCCAGCTCCAGATCGAACCAGTCGCGCTCCGGCTCTTCGTCGACCACTGCGTACCAGTCGTCCACCGGCGTGACGTCGAAGCCGAAATCGTCGTTCATCTCGACCTGCCAGCCCTGTTCACGCAGCACTGGCAACTGATCGAGCATGAAACTCAGCCAGGCCTTGTCGTTGGGCAGCTCGAACATTTCGCCGGCACTGTCCGGCAGCGCCTTGCTCTGGCGCGTGGCGATGCGAAAGCCGAGGTCCTGCAACTGCTTGCGGTACTGCGCCTCCTGCTCCAGATGGCGGCGCAAGCGCAGGGTTTCGTCGCTCAGGTGGCGCACGATATCGCTGGAGCGACCTGGGCCAGGCAAACCCGAGGCGTAGAACTCGTTGTAACGAAACGCCAGCGCGGCGCGGTGCTGAATGTGCCGCTGCATCTTGCCGTTGCGCGGCTCGTAGGCGCTGAACTCGAAGCTGGCGAGGATCAGGCGCGGCTCGGGCGCAACAGCCTCAATGATGCGCTCGGGCAGCGCAGGTTTTTCCTCAGCCTTGGCCGCGCGCGCCGCGCCTTGCCGTTCAACGGCCGCCAGAATCCCCGAACGGTTGTCCGGGTCCTGCAGGAAGAACAGCGCCGCCGCACAGTGTTTGCAGTTGTTTCTGACCGGACAGGTGCACTTGCCGACGACGAAATGCCGCGTGCGCTCGGGGTCCTTGAACTGCAAGGTCTGGGTGTAGATTTCCAGGCTCGAGCCGCGGCACGCCGTGCGCACCACGTCGTCGCTCAAGTGTTCCAGCATCACCCGTTTCTGACGCGCGTACTCAAGCCCGCGCTCGACGCTCTGCGCTTTGAACAAGGGCTCCCATGGCAGAGCCAGGGCTTTTTCCAATAGGGATGACACGTCTTGCCCTACGTCAACGCGGTGCTGGAAGTGGAGAGACCTTGATCAGCATGGCCAGGCTCCCGTTGTCCAGGTAAGTCAGTTCGCCATTGCGGACCCGGGTGGCCTGACGCATGCGCTCGCTGGTCACCAGCACGCCGTGTTCATCGAGCTGGTTCACCCAGAAATTTGCGTCAATGTCGGTGAATCGGGCCAGGCTCAGGCTGACCGTGCCCTCGATCGGGAAATGGCCGAACTGTTCCTCACCGCTGCTGATCGCCACCTTGCCTGGCGTCGCGCTCAGGTCCTGCTGCCAGGCGCGGTGCAGCAACACGGCGTAGCCAGTGCTGGTTTGCAGCTTGCTCACCAACGCGTCGAGGCTGGTCGAGGTCTGGTTGTCCGCACCCAGGCGCCGGGCGTCGGCGGCCCAGTTTTCCGGCGCAGGCTGATTGGTCGCCGCCGGCTCGCCGTTCTGGCGGAACAGGATCAGTTCGACCTGATAGGTGCCATCGGCGAAGGCCGCAGGGGCAACCAGCACCAGCAGCAGGGTGAACGCGCGAATCAGACGCATGGTGAATCCTTAAGCCGATTTTGTGGACTGCGGGGTCAGACGCTCGAACAGCGCTTCCAGCGTATTGAAGCGTTCCTCGGGGCGCTCCATGGGCACCATGAACTTGAACAGCGTGGCACCTTCGAACTTGTAACGCTTGGGTTGTCCCTGAATCAGCTTGATCAGCGTCAGTGGGTCTACTGAAGTATCGGCACCGAATTCGATTCGTCCACCCTGCGGACCCGCATCGACCTTCTTGATCCCCAGCTGCTCGGCCTTGAGCTTGAGCGAGGTCATGCGCACCAGATTCTTGGTCGGCTCCGGGAGCAGGCCGAATCGGTCGATCATTTCCACCTGCAAGTCCTTAAGGCCTTCCTCATCGGCGGCATTGGCGATGCGTTTGTAAAGGATCAGGCGTGCGTGAACGTCGGGCAGGTAGTCCTCGGGAATCAGCCCCGGCACGCGCAGATTGATTTCCGGGCCGCCGCCAAGCGGTTGTTCCAGATTCGGTTGCTCGCCTTTGCGAATCGATTTCACCGCGCGCTCGAGCATCTCCATGTACAGCGTGAAACCGACTGCCTGAATCTGCCCGCTCTGACCTTCACCCAGCAGCTCGCCGGCGCCGCGAATTTCCAGGTCGTTGGTCGCCAGCACGAAGCCTGCGCCCAGATCCTGCGTGTTGGCGATGGCCTCCAGACGCTTCTCGGCATCCGGCGTGATCTGCTTGCGCGGCGGCGTGAGCAGGTAGGCATAGGCCTGGTGGTGACTGCGTCCGACGCGTCCGCGCAACTGGTGCAACTGGGCCAGGCCGAATTTGTCGGCGCGTTCGATGATGATGGTATTGGCGCTGGGCACGTCGATCCCGGTCTCGATGATGGTCGAGGCGATCAGCACGTTGAAGCGCTTGTGGTAGAAGTCGCTCATCACCTGTTCGAGGTCGCGCTCGTGCATCTGGCCGTGGCCGATACCGATACGCGCCTCAGGCACCAGTTCGGCGAGGTCGGCGGCGCATTTCTCGATGGTCTTCACGTCGTTGTGCAGGTAATACACCTGGCCGCCGCGCAGCAACTCGCGCAGCAGCGCTTCTTTGACCGTTGGCTTATTCTGTTCCATGACGAAGGTGCGCACCGACAGGCGACGCGCCGGCGGCGTGGCGATGATCGACAGGTCGCGCATGCCGGCCACGGCCATGTTCAGGGTCCGCGGAATCGGCGTGGCGGTCAGGGTCAGGATGTCCACCTCACTGCGCAACGCTTTGAGCTGTTCCTTCTGGCGCACACCGAAACGGTGTTCTTCGTCGATGATCACCAGGCCCAGGTTCTTGATCTTGACGTCATCCTGCAACAGCTTGTGGGTGCCGATGACGATGTCGATCTTGCCCTCGGCCAGCTCCGCGACGGCCGCGCTGACTTCCTTGGCGGACTTGAAGCGGCTCATCACCTCGACCTTCACCGGCCAGTCGGCGAAGCGGTCGCGGAAACTGTTGTAGTGCTGCTGGGCGAGCAGGGTGGTCGGCACCAGAATTGCCACCTGCCTGCCGCCGTGCACGGCAATGAACGCGGCGCGCATGGCGACTTCGGTCTTGCCGAAGCCCACGTCGCCACACACCAGCCGGTCCATCGGTTTGGGCGCCAGCATGTCCGCGCGCACGGCTTCGATGGTGGTCTGCTGGTCCGGGGTTTCCTCGAACGGGAACCCGGCGCTGAAGGTTTCGTAGTCCAGCTTCGGATCGGCGAACGCATAACCTTCCCGCGCGGCGCGCCGTGCATAGATGTCGAGCAACTCGGCGGCCACGTCGCGCACCTGCTCGGCGGCCTTGCGCTTGGCCTTCTGCCACGCCTCGGAGCCCAGCCGGTGCAGCGGCGCCAGCTCGTCATCGCTGCCGGTGTAGCGTGCGATGAGGTGCAGGTTGGCGACGGGCACGTAGAGCTTGGCGTCCTCGGCGTAAGCAAGCATCAGGAATTCGGCGACCTGATTTTCCACCTCAAGCGTTGCCAGCCCCAGATAGCGACCGACGCCATGGTCGATGTGGACCACCGGTGCGCCTTCGCGCAGCTCGGCAAGGTTTTTGATCACCGCGTCGCTGGAATGGCCATCGATGCGCTTCTCGCGGCGACGGCGCTGCATGACCCGCTGACCGAACAGCGGGCTTTCGGCGACCAGCGCCAGCGCCGGTTGCTCCAGCATCAGGCCTTCGTCCAGCGGTGCGATGGTGATCGCCAACCGTTCCTTGCTGTCGACGAATTCCTGCCAGCTGTCGAGGGTTTTCGGGCGCAGTTTCAGGCGCTCGAGCAGTTCCAGCAGCACTTCGCGGCGACCGGCGGACTCGGCGGTGAACAGCACGCGGCCCGGGAAGTCGTCAAGAAAGTGCGCCAGCGCGGCGAGCGGTTCGTTGGCTTTGGCTTCAATGGCCAGGTTCGGCAACGCCTGCGCCGGGAAACGCTCGCGGCCGACGCCGGACTCGATGTCGTCCTGACTGGTGACCACACGCGGCCAGCTCTTCAGCCGACCGAAACAGTCCTCGACGGGCAGGAACAGTTCGTCAGGCGGCAGCAGCGGCCGGTCGGGGTCGACACGGCGCTCTTCGTAGCGATTGCGCACGTCTTTCCAGAACGTCTCGGCGGCCTGCTCGATGCCCGGCAGCGAGAACACTTGCGTGTCCTGCGGCAGGTAGTCGAACAGCGTGGAAGTTTCCTCGAAAAACAGCGGGATGTAGTACTCGATACCGGCAGGCGTAATGCCGCTGTTCAAGTCCTGAAAGATCGGGCTGCGACGGAAGTCGACATCGAAGCGCTCACGAAAACGTGCCTTGAAGCGGGTGACGGCTTCTTTCTGCAGCGGGAATTCCTTGGCTGGCAGCAGTCGCACCGAATCGACCTTGTCGATCGAACGCTGGGTTTCCGGCTCGAAGGTGCGCAGGGTTTCGATCTCATCGTCGAACAGGTCGATCCGGTAGGGCAGTTTGCTGCCCATCGGGAAGAGGTCGATCAGCGCGCCGCGTACCGTGAATTCGCCGTGTTCGTACACCGTGTCGACGTAGCGATAGCCGCTGGCTTCAAGTCGCGTGCGCATCGCTTCGACGTCGAGTTTCTGGCCGACATCGAGCACCAGGCTGCTGCCCAGCAGGAACCGGGTCGGCGCCAGACGGTGCAGCGCCGTGGTAATTGGCACCACCAGCACGCCATGCTCCAGCTCAGGCAGCCGGTACAGGCTGGCGATGCGCTGCGAGATGATGTCCTGATGCGGCGAGAACAGATCGTAGGGCAGGGTTTCCCAATCGGGGAAATGCAACACCGGAAGATCGGGGGCGAAAAACTTCAATTCCTGTTCCAGTCGCTCGGCACTCTGGCTGTCGGCGGTCAAAAGCAGGGTGAAGCGTTTCGCGGCGCTGGCAGCCTCGGCGATGGCAAGGCTTTGAGCGGCACCGGGCAGGTTGCCCCAATGTTGTTTGCCTGCGGCAGCAGGAAGAATCGGTAGGCGCAGAACGGGCACGGAAGATAAAGCTCCAGGCGTTGCGGCAAAGCCGGGGATTGTAACTAAATCGGGAATCCGCTGTCAGTTTTGTGCTCACGCATTTATGTAGTGCCCGGGTTGTTCAAAACACTGGATTGCTCATAAACAAAGGCTTGGGCATAATGTAGTCCCTTTTTTCAGCCCCTACATGTGGAAGGTTCCCGTGACTCAGAAGCCCGACCAGTGTCTTGGTGAATGGATTGATCGTGAAGCCCTCGCCGAGGCGATGATCCCGCTTATCGGTCAGCTCTACCGCAATAATAACGTGGTGAGTTCGATCTATGGCCGCACCCTGATCAACCGTTCAGTGATCGCGATTCTCAAAGCCCACCGCTTTGCGCGTCATCGTCAAGCTGACGCCACCGAGTTGTCCGTACACGAGACTTTCCCGCTCATCAAAGCAATGAGCGAGCTCAAGCTGGGTGCCGCTTCGGTGGACCTGGGCAAGCTGGCCGTCAAGTACAAGGCCGAGAGCAAAGGTCGCACCGCCGAGCAGTTCGTTCGTGACGAAATGGCCGAGATCGTCGGTCAGCAGAACTCCGGCGCGCGCAAGGGCACTGACGTCGTACTGTACGGTTTCGGCCGTATCGGTCGTCTGCTGGCGCGTATCCTGATCGAAAAAACCGGTGGCGGCGACGGCCTGCGTCTGCGTGCCATCGTGGTCCGCAAGGGCGCTGAAAACGACCTCGTCAAGCGCGCCAGCCTGCTGCGCCGCGACTCGGTCCACGGCCCGTTCGACGGCACCATCACCATCGATGAAGCGAACAACACCATCAGTGCCAACGGCAACCTGATTCAGGTGATCTACGCCAAGAACCCGACCGAGGTGGACTACACCCAGTACGGTATCAAGGACGCGCTGCTGGTCGACAACACCGGTGTCTGGCGCGATGCCGACGGTCTGGGCCAGCACCTGCAGTGCCCTGGCGTCGACCGCGTGGTGCTGACCGCGCCGGGCAAGGGCAAGCTGAAGAACATCGTTCACGGTATCAACCATCAGGACATCACGTCCGATGACAAGATCATCTCGGCGGCGTCCTGCACCACCAACGCCATCGTGCCGGTGCTCAAGGCCGTCAACGACAAGTTCGGTATCGTCAACGGTCACGTCGAAACGGTGCACTCGTACACCAACGACCAGAACCTGATCGACAACTTCCACAAGGGCGATCGCCGTGGCCGTAGCGCTGCGTTGAACATGGTCATCACCGAAACCGGCGCGGCCACCGCTGCTGCCAAGGCGCTGCCGGAACTGGCGGGCAAGCTGACCGGTAACGCGATTCGCGTTCCGACGCCGAACGTGTCGATGGCGATTCTCAACCTGAACCTGGGTACCGCGACCACCCGCGAAGAAATCAACGAATACCTGCGCCACACCGCGCTGTACTCGGACCTGCACAAGCAGATCGATTTCGTGAACTCTCAGGAAGTGGTGTCCACCGACTTCGTGGGCTCCCGTCACGCGGGTGTGGTCGACGCCGAAGCGACCATCTGCAACGACAACCGCGTCGTGCTGTATGTCTGGTACGACAACGAGTTCGGTTACAGCTGTCAGGTGGTTCGCGTGATGGAAGACATGGCGGGCGTTAACCCTCCGGCTTTCCCGAAGTAAGGTCGATGCACACGCGGGCGATTGGCGGGATGCCGCACGCCGCACGCTGAGTCGAAAGAAACGCTCCGATGGTTCGGGGCGTTTTTTTTGCTCTATCGAGTGGGGATCGAGTGCTGGCAGTTGCCAGACGAGTCTCGCCTGCGGTGAGCGACGCGGGCTTCTGCGGTTGACGCTGCCGCAGGCGTGGGGCAATAAAAAACGCCCCGACAATGTCGAGGCGTTTTCGCGTATCCGGAGTGAAGCGCCGGACCCTTAACCGGCGACTGCTTCCATCCGTGCCTGACCACCTTTGCGGAACAGCACCAGCGTCGCAATCAGGCCCAGCACTGCCGCGCCGCTGAGCCAGATGCCCGGCGCTGCCTTGTTATCCAGCACGTGAATCAGGTACGTACAGGCCGCCGGGGTAAAACCACCGAACGTTGCCGTCGCCAGGCTGTAGGCCAGCGAGAACCCTGTCGTGCGCACTTCCACCGGCATGATCTCGGTCAGCGAAACAACCATCGCGCCGTTGTAGGAGCCGTAAAGGAACGACAACCACAGTTCGACCATCAGCAAGTTGGCGAAGCTCGGGTTCGAGGTCAGCCAGGACAGGGCAGGGTAAGCCGTGACGATTGCGAGAATGGTCGCCGCCAGCAGCAAGGGTTTGCGACCGATCTTGTCAGACACCGCGCCCATCACCGGCAGCCAGATGAAGTTCGAAATACCCACGCACACGGTCACCAGCAAGCTGTCCAGGTCGGACAGGTGCAGCTCGTTTTTACCGAACGTCGGGGTGTAGGCGGTGATCAGGTAAAACGACACCGTGGTCATTACCACCAGCGCCATGCCCGCGATCACCAGGCCGAAGTTCTGGCCGATCGACTTGACCACTTCACCCAGGCTTGGACGGTGGTGCCTGGCGCGCGCTTCGAACTCTGGGGTTTCTTCCAGCGAGCGGCGGATGACGAAGATCGCCGGAACGATCATGCAGCCGACCAGGAACGGAACGCGCCAGCCCCACTGACCCATGTCTTCAGGGCTCAGCCAGTGGTTGAGCGCAACGCCCAGCAAACCGGCGAAAACCACTGCGGCCTGCTGACTGGCGGACTGCCAACTGACGAAGAAGCCTTTGCGGCCCGGCGTCGAGATTTCAGCGAGATACACCGAAACGCCGCCCAGTTCCACGCCCGCCGAGAAGCCTTGCAGCAGTCGGCCGATCAGCACCAGTAACGGCGCAGCGACACCCAGCGTGGCGTAGCCCGGCACGCAGGCGATCAGGATCGTGCCCATGGCCATCATGGCCAGCGTGATGATCAGGCCTTTCTTACGGCCATGGTGATCGATGTACGCGCCGAGGAAGATCGCACCCAGCGGGCGCATGAGGAAGCCGGCACCAAAGGTGGCCAGCGACAGCATCAGTGAGGCGAATTCGCTGTCGGCAGGGAAGAAGGTTTTGGCGATGGCTGTGGCGTAGAAGCCATAGACCATAAAGTCGAACATTTCAAGAAAGTTACCGCTGACAACGCGAAAAATCGCCTTGCCTTTGCCTGTGGTCGAGGCCATCTGGAATTACTCACTTAGGCTGTCTAGCTTGGGGATCCGTTGTATTTATGCGTCCTCTGCTGCGCCGCTCGCCGGTCATCTCGCGTGGCGCAGATTTGTAACGATATGTGTAAACAACTGGGTTGGCAATCAGAAGACCATTGCCGCTGTCGCACCGTTCGCCTCGTGTCATTGCAAAACAATATTTATGTATCCCACCGTTCAGTCGGCCCATGCATTAACTCGCCGCTTCTGGTTCTCACTGCTCCTGATGCATGAGAAGAATTAGCAATAATTGCGAGTTGAATCCGAAATGAGTACAAAGTTTGACCTGATCGACGCTTTTTCAATGCGTCCAACCGTTTCCAGCGTGGCGCGTGAGCGACTGTCAGCGGCCCTCGAGCAACAGTTTCCCGGCACAGGCTTGCTTCCTGATGTCTGTGAGATCACCCGAACCACAGCAGATGGCGAAAAAAAGTCTGAAACGCTGCTGGCCAACCTGCTGTACGTCTTCGCGAAAAAGCGCACGCCGCGCTGGAGCAGCGAAAAAAACCAGCTGGTGGTCAATCCATCGGCGACGGTACCGGACGTGATCCCGATCGACTTCGAGCAGCTCGGGGTCGTTGTGGACAGTGTGGCACTGGCGTTGGCTGACGATTTCGAGCAGGCAATGGTGAAATTCTGGCGTCAACCGCAAGCGAGCGGGAAAAGTCCTTGGGCGCTTGTGTCCGATACGCTCAGGGAAAGTCTGGCGAGCGCGGTGGCGAGCCGTTCTGTCCTGAGCGACGCACAGCGCGCACTGATGATGGCGATTACCTCGTTCGGCGAGAAAAGTCAGCGAGATTTCATGCTCAAGATCACTGAAAAGGGTCAGGGCGATGTCATCCGTGCCAGTGTCGTCGATCGCGCGCCGCAGACGCAGCCCTGGCAGCTGCCGGTGCCGTGGCTGGCGGTGACCGGGAAGTGGCAGGGCGTGGAGGTGTTTCTGAGCTGGCAACCCGCTGGCGATTTGCAGACCCATGCTTCGCTGCTCGCCCTTGAAGACGCTTTGAGCCTGACCGCTGCCGACGCTGGGCAAGCCCCGGGCGCCTGCCTGCGCGAAACCGAAGATGACATCTTCGATGTGCTGGCCCAGGTGGTTTTTGAGAATCAGTTGCAGGCACTGCGCAGCGCTGACCTCGCGCAAGCCAACACCACTGCCGAACTCGAACTGTGTCTGAGCAGCATGCTGGACATCACCCACGTGCTGTATGCCCGGCAGCCGGCTGTCGCCCAGTGGCCGCATCTGCCCCAATGGTTGCGCGATGCACGCCCGGGCGACCGGCTGGATTTCAGCCGCAGAACCGCTGCACTCGCCAGTGCCCAGGCGCAGAGCGGCGGGCAAGGCTTTAACGACGGTTTGCCGTCGTTGCTGGCCTATGCGAACGAGCAACTGCAGAAGAAGATCGACATCGATCATCCAGAGGACGGCGGCCTGTCGGTGGTCAGCCTGGATGTGCTGATCAATAAGGTGACAGGCGCTGCCGTGGCGTCAGGCGGACAAGTCGTTGCCCTTGGCAGCGTCGAGCCGGAGCGAACGAGCATGGCCGAGTTCGCCCTCGGTAACCTGTCCAGCGTCCCGAGCGGCACGCTGTCGGTGGTGAGCCGCGACGGCTCGCAGGTGCCGGAATGGTTCACCTCCGATTACCTGAAACTGCTGGTCTGCCATGTCGACATCGGCCGCACCTATCCCGCGCTGGTTCAGCGCGTGTTGATTGATGATCACGCCCAGCGCACTCGTCGTCAGGCCTTGTTCGCTCGCCAGTTGAGCATCCAACTGCCGCTCAAGGCGCTCGAACAGAAGCTGCGCGGCGAGGGCATCAGCAAAAAAGGCTATCGACGCGTCGCGGCCATCATGCAAACGGCCGATCAGCGCGAAAGCGACATGCGGCATACCGTGGTCATGCCGCTGGCATTTCGTGCGTCGGCCGGGCGCGCTGCCGATAAGGTCGCCGACATGTTCGTGATCGCGGACCGTGATCCCACCGTGGGCCCGGTGGTGCTGTATCGACCCTTGTCGAGCCACGGCCTGACCGAGTTCGAATCCTGGGGCGCGCTGCGAACGGCCATTGCAGCGCCGGGCGAGTTGCAAAACGAAGTGCTGGCTTGGATGAGCGAGCAGGCACAGCCGGTCTATGCCAACGGCGGATTCGACGAGCCGCATCTGTTGCGCTTCGGCCTCGGCTCCGACTTCGCCCCGATTGAAACGCCGCAGCCCGCGCAACTGGTGCACGAGGCAGTCGTCGGTGACCTGATGACGGTCTTGTACGACGCCAATGCACAGGCGCTGGTGGAACTCGCGGACCGGCAGTCGGTGTCCGATGCGGAAAGTCGCTGGGCAATGCTCAAGCGCGGCGGATGGCTGGCGTTGAACGCCGTCATGCCGTTCATCTCCGGGTCAGCGGGCACGGCGCTCTGGCTGGTACAGCTGATGAGCGATGTGCAAGCGGTGCTGGCGCAGGCGCCAGGCGATGACGGTCATCAGCGCTCGGTGCAAATGGGCGAACTGCTGCTGAGTCTGTCCATGATTCTGCTGCATCACGGCCTGTCGTCCGGCGCCCGCAGCCTGGCCGTTCGACGACCGGAGGCTGAAGCTCAGCGCGCGGCAGTCGTTGCGCATCCCGTCGCTGAGCTCGAGCCGACGACAGCGGGCACGGTGCTCGATTTTTCCTGGACCAGCATGAACGACCGGCTGACCCCGTCGCAGTCTGCGGCCCTGCAGCGATTCAAAGTCGCGGATCGTCCCGCGCTTGAGCCGGCTTCCGACGCGCCGGAATCCGCGGGCCTTTGCCGTGGCGCCGACGCCTGGTATGCGTCGGTGGGCGACGATCTTTTTCAGGTTCAGTGGCGCGATGAAGCGCTGTTCGTCGTCGACCCGCTGGACGCAAACGTCACCGGTCCGCGCCTGCTGCGCGACGGCGCCGCGTGGCGTCTTGACCTTTCACTGCGCCTGCGTGGCGGCGCGCCCAAGCGCAACGCACGCCAGATGGCCCTGGATAACGCCGCGACCCTCAAGCGCGTCGTCGCCCAGAAAACCGCGTTGGTGCACCGTCAGGCGGCGCTGATCAAAGAGATCGCCGATTACGACAAATCCCTGCAAACCGTCCCCGCGCAGATGCGAGGGCAAGTGACCACGATGTTCGAAGCGGCGCTGCGTGAAACCATCGAGATCATCGAGAAAAAACAGGTGCTGGACCAAGAGCTCAGGCCGGCGGACCGGATGGGCGAGAAGGCCTATGGCAAGGACCTGCAAGGCATCAGCCGTCGGGTGTGCCTGTTCGAAGGCATCCTGCTCAACGACATGCTCAAGTCAGCCCGTGAAGATTCGGAGCGCATGAACGCGATGTCTGGCGATTCGGTCACGTCCAGTAACGTCGACATCTACCTGGGCCTGTTCGAAAAAGTGCTGGCGCTGCAGGAGACCGGCGTGCACTGGTCCGGCGTCCGGGAAAAACTCTGGCAGCAACTGCGCGAGGTGCCCAAGGTCGGCGAGGCCTACTGGCGCGAGGAGGTGCTGGAGTTGCACGAGAGCAACATGTTCACCGCGCTGGAATGGAAAATCAGCCGCATGTGGTCGTACCTGGAGCTGTGTTTCAGTCGGGAAAGCATTCTGCAGCGACGCGAGGCCCTCGCCCTGAAAGCCTTGCGGCTGGACGAGCCATTGCATGCCGCGCTGACGTCGCAAGTGGAGCTGGAGAAGCCCAACGACTATTCGATGGACGAGCAGATCGGCGTGCTCGAAAGTTCGCTCAGGGAATACAACCGCGCGTCGATCATCGCCATGTCGGTCTTCGAGAGCGAGCCTGCGGCGGTCGAGAAGGCCCGTTTCAGCGCCTTTCTGGACGATCTCAGTGCCATCAGTGATAACGCCGAGGCACGCCTGTCGGACCTCATTCGTGAAACCCAGGAGCCGGCGCTGAAACCATCGGAATACGCCCCGCGGGTCAAGCAGCCACGTCGCCGGGTGATCAAAACGCAGGGTCAGCGAACCTTGATCGGCCGTCTGCGCGAGGGCGAGGAGCCGCTGCACGGCGAAGTGGTCGAGGTCAAGGATACGGTCGGCAACCGGGTCATCGGTTCCTATCACCAACATGCCGAAGGCGAATGGGTCGAACTGGAGACGCGACGTCCGCTGCCCCCAGTGAGGGAAAGCGTTGTGGCGCTGTCGGAGCTTCTGCGTCGCGGCCAGGCGCTGCTCGAACGCGTGGAGCCGGATATCGCCAGCGCCCAGCGTCAGGCCAGGCGTGTCAGCGAGCCTGAAGACATGGAAGACATCCTCGTGCAGAAGGCCGACAAGCTGCGGGATCTGGCCGGCAAGCTGAGCATGCATGAGGGGGATGAGCAGTTGACCGACGAAACCCGTGCCACCCTCGCGACTGTGCTGGCCGATTTGCAGGCCGGTGAGGCGCGACTGCGTGAGCAGGGTCGCAGTCTGCGCATCGCCATGATCAAGCGTCAGCCGCCGACTGCGGCGCGGGTCAATTATCTGTATCGGCAGCGTGAAGTCGACATCGCCCGTGTCGACGGACGCAAAAACATGTCGGGGGCTCGACGTAATGACTTCATGCAGGAGTACGTCATTCGCGACAAGGATCACAGCGTGCTGTGGTGGGCGCACTTTCACTATGCCGGCGAGGCCGACGCGGACGCGGCGTTCACGGCGGCGCACCTGAAACTGCCCGACCAGCGCTTTCTCGGCTACAAGGCGCTGGTCAAGGCCGCCAGAGACAATAAAGAGGTGGTGAGCATTTATCGCAGCTCGATCGGCAAAGAACTGGCCAAGCGCCTGTTTCTGCAGCCGGCCGTTAGTCCGGTGCAGCCCAACGACTAAGCGTCGGCAGGGTTGAGCCGCGTTGTATCGCGATCCGCAGCCGTGCGGTTGAGGCTCGCCGCAGACCAGACCGCCAGCCCCTGATCGGGCTGGCGGTTTCGTTGTGGACGACAAAAACGTACGGGTTTTCGCGCAATCGCACAAAATCGCAGCTTTTTTCATGCGCAGCCACGCCAACGGATTTATCATCCGCTGCAATTTGTCGCGCGACGGCTTTTCCAGCGTCCCGCGCACTGTTGCGCAGACACGTTTGGCCCGGGACGCGACCAAGGGTTAATGTTCGCTCCGCCGCCGGGCGTTTAGACTGCGCCGCGAATATCGATTCTTCATGCCGCCGGCTGCGGCGTGAGTTAGCCAGAGACGCCAGAGTGGTGTCTCGGCCTGTTCTGAGGAGTACGCATGGCTGTCTACAACTACGACGTAGTGGTGCTGGGTTCGGGTCCGGCAGGTGAAGGCGCGGCAATGAACGCCGCCAAGGCTGGGCGCAAGGTGGCCATGGTCGACAGCCGCCGGCAGGTCGGCGGCAACTGCACTCACCTGGGCACGATTCCGTCCAAGGCGCTGCGTCACTCGGTCAAGCAGATCATCCAGTTCAACACCAACCCGATGTTCCGGGCCATTGGCGAGCCGCGCTGGTTTTCCTTCCCTGACGTGCTGAAAAACGCCGAGAAGGTCATCAACAAGCAGGTGGCCTCGCGCACCGGTTATTACGCGCGCAATCGCGTCGACGTGTTCTTCGGCACCGGCAGCTTTGCCGACGAGCGCACCATCGACGTGGTCTGCAACACTGGTGTCGTGGAAAAACTGGTCGCCAATCAGATCATCATCGCCACCGGCTCGCGTCCTTATCGTCCTGCCGATATCGACTTTTCCCACAAGCGCATCTACGACAGCGACACCATTCTCAGCCTCAACCACACCCCGCGTAAGCTCATCATCTACGGCGCAGGCGTGATCGGCTGCGAATATGCGTCGATCTTCAGTGGCCTGGGTGTGGACATCGAGCTGATCGATAACCGCGACCAGTTGCTGAGCTTCCTCGACTCGGAAATTTCCCAGGGCCTGAGCTATCACTTCAGCAACAACAACGTGATGGTGCGGCACAACGAGGAATACGAGCGCGTCGAATGCCTGGAAAACGGCGTGATCCTGCACCTCAAGTCGGGCAAGAAGGTCAAGGCCGACGCCTTGCTGTGGTGCAACGGCCGCACCGGCAACACCGACAAGCTCGGCCTGGAAAACGTCGGCATCAAGGCCAATGGCCGTGGGCAGATCGAGGTCGATGAAACCTACCGCACCAGCAAGCCGAACATTTATGGCGCCGGCGACGTGATCGGCTGGCCGAGTCTGGCCAGTGCCGCGTATGACCAGGGGCGTTCCGCGTCGGGCAGCGCGGTCGACAATGGCGCATGGCGCTTCGTCAATGACGTGCCGACCGGCATTTACACCATTCCGGAAATCAGCTCCATCGGCCAGAACGAACACGACCTGACCGTGGCCAAAGTGCCGTACGAAGTGGGCAAGGCGTTCTTCAAGAGCATGGCGCGCGCGCAGATCTCCAACGAGCCGGTCGGCATGCTGAAGATTCTGTTCCACCGCGAGACGTTGCAGATCCTCGGCGTGCATTGCTTCGGCGACCAGGCGTCCGAGATCGTGCACATCGGTCAGGCAATCATGAATCAGCCGGGCGAGTTGAACAGCCTCAAGTACTTCGTCAACACCACGTTCAACTACCCGACCATGGCCGAGGCCTACCGGGTCGCGGCCTACGACGGCCTCAACCGGCTTTTTTGAGCGGCTCCGGCCGGTGGCCTGAGCCGGCCGGGGAGACCGATTTCAGTAATTCCCAAGCGTGGCGCTGGCCAAACCGGGAAAGTCTGTAATCAGGCTGTCAACGCCGAAGTCGGCGAGTCTGCGCATCAGCGCAGGCTCGTTGACCGTCCACACCGAGACATGCAGGCCCAGCGCCTGCGCTTTTTTCAGGCGTTCGGGCGTGCACAGCGTCCAGTTCAGCGCCAGTATCTCGCAGCCATATCCCACCGCGACTTTCAGCGGGTCCAGCCACGCATATTCGGCCACCAGCCCGCGGGACAGATCCGGTGTCAGCTCCAGGGCGGCGCGCAGCACTTCCCGCGAGCTCGACGTGATGGTCACCTTGTCCAGCAGGCCGTGGCGCTGAGCCAGTTCGCGTATGGCCAGCACCGTGGTCGCTGCGCGCGTGCGCGAGGCGCTTTTGACTTCCAGCTGCCAGTGGTCGAAGGCGCATTGCTCGAACAATTCCTCCAGACGCGGGATGGGGCAGGGCTGCACCCAACCCGGGCCACCCTTGCGCGCGTCATAGGTCACAAGGTCGGCGGCATCGTGCTCGACCACCTTGCCGCGCCTGTCGGTGGTGCGTTTGAGGGTCGGGTCGTGAATCACCATCAGCTCGCCGTCGCGGGAGAGATGAAGGTCCAGTTCGCAACGCTTGACCCCGTGCTTGAGGCATTCCTGAAAGCTGGTCAGGGTGTTTTCCGGTGCTTCGCCCTTGGCGCCGCGGTGGCCGTAAATTAAGGTCACAATTGTTCCTCGAATGCGCGCTAAGGCTGGAATCGGTTCATTTCACTTCAGGGTCGTTTTGCTCACGGGCCTGGCGCCGTTGCGCAGCCTGTCGTTGCAGAATGTGTCGGGCCAGCAATTGACGCTGGGCATCGCTCAGGCCGATCCATTCGGTACCGACCTCGAAGTCGCCGATGGTCAGCGACTGACATTGTGTCACTTTGGCCCGCAACATCATCCCGGAGGCCTGCGGCATCAGCACCATCTTCACCGACAGCAGGCTGCCAACGGGGAAGGGCTGATGGGATTCGAATTGCAGACCACCCTCCGACATGATCACCCGCTGCGGCGCGCCCAGCTTGCCGAGCACGGTTTGAGCCACGACCTGGCCGAGCAGGTCGATGCGCTTGCTCATCGCTCGCAGGAAGCTGTTGGTGGTGCGGTCGCGGTCATCGAGCTGGCGCAGCAGGTGCTGGGATTCGAACTCGGCGACGTGCAGTTCGCTCAGCAGATCGAACAGCGTGGAGGTGTCGTGCAGAGCAGGTTCGTCGAGGGCGCCGGGACCGGGAATGCGGTTAATTTCCAGTGCGACGCTGTCCTCGATACGGTAGTATTCGCGGCGTTCTTCTTCATCTAGTGTCGGCATGGCGAACCCATGGTAGCGGCGGTTGTCAGAGTGATTGCTCAGAATCGTAACCTAGTGATTCGAGTGTAAAGCCGCAGGCCCAGGCCCGCCACAAGGACGTTCCCATTCCTCCGAACAAGCCCCTAAATGTTCAGACCTCTTTTTGTATTCATCGGCACGCGTTACACCCGTGCAAAACGCCGTAATCATTTTGTCTCCTTCATTTCCCTGACATCGATGATCGGACTCGCCCTGGGCGTAGTCGTGATGATAGTCGTGTTATCGGTCATGAACGGCTTCGATCATGAAATGCGCACCCGCGTCCTGGGCATGGTGCCTCACGCAACCATCGAATCCGGTGAGCCTATCGGCGATTGGCAGGCGCTGGCGGACAAGGTCAAACGCAACCCGCAGGTCGAAGCCGTCGCACCCTTCACACAGATGCAGGGCCTGCTCACCAATAACGGCAATGTCCAGAAAATCCTGCTCAATGCCATCGACCCGGTTCAGGAACGCAAAGTTTCGATCATCGACGGCTTCATGAAGCAGGGCAGCCTCGACGACCTCGTTGCGGGCGGTTTCGGCGTGGTGGTCGGGGACAAGGCCGCGACCAAACTGGGCGTCGGGGTCGGGGACAAAGTGACCTTCGTTTCCCCTGAAGTCACGGTCACGCCAGCCGGGATGTTTCCGCGCATGAAGCGTTTCACGGTCGTGGGGATTTTCCACGTCGGCGCGGGCGAACTGGACGGTTATCTGGGCGTGACCAACCTGCAGGACCTGGCCCGGCTGCACCGCTGGAAGCCTGAGCAGGTGCAAGGCCTGCGCCTGAAGTTCACCGACCTGTTCAAGGCGCCGCGCACCGCTTACGAAATCGCCCAGAGCCTGGGCGAGCACCAATATTATTCCCGCGACTGGACCCGGACCCACGGCAACCTGTATCAGGCAATCGGCATGGAAAAATCCATCATCGGCCTGCTGCTGTTGCTGATCGTCGCGGTGGCGGCGTTCAACATCATTTCCACGCTGGTGATGGTGGTCAACGACAAGCGTGGCGACATCGCCATCCTGCGTACGCTGGGCGCCACACCGGGCCAGATCATGGCGATCTTCATGGTCCAGGGCACCGTGATCGGCGTGGTCGGCACGTTGATCGGCGCGGGCGTGGGCATTCTCGCCGCGCTCAACGTCAGCTCGGCGATCTCCGCGCTGGAAGGCCTGATCGGTCACAAGTTTCTCAACGCGGATGTCTATTTCATCGACTATCTGCCTTCGCAATTGATGGCCGAGGACGTGCTGCTGGTGTGTGGCGCGGCCCTGGTCCTGAGTTTCCTCGCCACCCTGTATCCAGCCTGGCGTGCGGCGCGCACCCAGCCGGCGGAGGCGCTACGTTATGAGTGAGTCGGGCATGAGTGATAAAGCTGTATTGAGTTGCCGCAACCTGGGCAAATCCTACGAGGAGGGGCCGGAGTCCGTGGTGGTCCTCTCGGGCCTGCAACTTGAACTGCACGCGGGCGAGCGCGTGGCCATCGTCGGCAGCTCGGGTTCCGGCAAAAGTACCTTGCTCAATCTGCTCGGCGGCCTGGACACGCCCACCGAAGGCAGCGTCTGGCTGGCGGGCGAGGAGTTGTCCGCGCTGAATGAAAAGGCCCGTGGCCTGTTGCGCAACCGGGCGCTGGGTTTCGTTTACCAGTTCCACCACTTGCTGCCAGAGTTCACCGCGCTGGAAAACGTCTGCATGCCGCTGCTGATCGGCAAGACGCCGATCCCCGAAGCCCGTCAGCGCGCCACCGCCCTGCTGGAGCGGGTCGGCCTCAAGCACCGTCTGGCGCACAAGCCTTCCGAACTCTCCGGCGGGGAACGTCAGCGCGTTGCGATCGCGCGCGCGCTGGTCAATCAGCCCGGGCTGGTGATGCTCGATGAACCGACCGGCAACCTCGACTCCCACACCGCGCAAGGCATTCAGGACCTGATGCTGGAGCTCAGCACGTCGTCGCGCACCGCGTTTCTGGTGGTGACTCACGACATGGCGCTGGCCCGGCAGATGGACCGCGTCTGGCGTCTGGAAGAAGGCCGCCTCGTCGAGGCGTGATGCATTGAACCCGGCGCCGCCTATGGGGCGACGGGGTGATCCTATTCAGCTACGGTGCTCCACGAATGTTCAGACCGTTATCCATCTTCATCGGCACGCGCTACACCCGGGCCAAGCGACGCAACCACTTCATCTCGTTCATTTCGATGACGTCGATGATCGGGCTGGCGCTGGGCGTGCTGGCGATGATTGTCGTGTTGTCCGTAATGAACGGCTTTCAGAAGGAAATGAGCTCGCGCATCCTGGGCATGGTGCCGCACGCGGTCATCTCCGGGGTCAAGCCGCTGGACGACTGGCAGCCGGCGGCCAGGGCGGCGGTCAAGGATCCACAGGTCACCGCCGCGGTGCCGTTCACTGAAATGGACGGCATGCTGTCGTACAAGGGCGCCATGCAGCCGATCCAGATCAACGGTGTCGATCCGGCGCTGGAATCGCAAGTCTCGATCGTGACGCAGCACATCGTCCAGGGCCGTCTGCAGGACCTCAAAGCGGGTGAGTTCGGTGTGGTGATCGGCGAAATCACGGCGCGACGTTTCCGCTTGAGCGTTGGCGACAAGATCACCCTGATCGTCCCCGAGATCAGCAGCGCGCCGGGCGGTATCACGCCTCGGCTGCAGCGGCTGACCGTGGTGGGCGTCTTCAAGGTCGGCGCCGAGCTTGACGGTTCCATGGCGCTGGTCAACGTCGCCGACGCTGCCGTGATTCAACGCTGGCAACCCAATCAGGTGCAAGGCGTGCGTCTGGCGCTCACCGATCTGTACGCCGCGCCGCAGGTTTCGACGGCAATCGCCGGCGGGCTGGGCGCGGACTACAAGGCCGATGACTGGACCCACACGCAGGGCAGTCTGTTCAGCGCGATGAAGATGGAAAAGACCATGATCGGCCTGTTGCTGCTGATGATCGTTGCGGTTGCGGCGTTCAATATCATCGCGACGCTGATCATGGTGGTGAACGACAAGGGCGCCGACATCGCGATTCTGCGCACCATCGGCGCCACGCCCCGGCAGATCATGACCATCTTCATGGTCCAGGGCACGGTCATTGGCATCGTCGGCACGATCATCGGCGGCGTGCTTGGGGTGATTGCCGCGATCAATGTCAGCCAGCTGGTCGGCTGGGTGGAGCGCATCACCGGGCAGCATATCTTCACGTCCGACGTCTATTTCATCAGCAACCTGCCGTCGCAGCTGGAAGGCAGTGACGTGGTGATGATCTGTGCGGCAGGGTTGATCCTGAGCTTTCTGGCGACGATCTACCCAGCGTATCGCGCCTCGCAGATTCAGCCGGCCCATGCGCTGCGGTATGAGTAAGACGCTGGGGTCTCGCAGACTTCAGCTAACGCTCGCGCGTGACCTGTAGGAGCGTGGCTTGTCCCGCGATCTGACGCGCAGCGTCAGTGAATGCTGTCGATGCGCTTCTCCTGACACTGCTGTGGCGTATGGGTTTGCTGCCGGTTCCCGGCAGATCGCGGGACAAGCCACGCTCCTACAGGGGACGGCGGTTTCAGATGGGCAATTCAATCAAAAACCGCGTCACGCCTTCCCGCGATTCACAACGGATCGTCCCGCCATGAGACTTGATGATCGACTGGGTAATCGCCAGCCCCAACCCCGCATGTTCACTGCTGCCCTCATGACGTGCCGGGTCAGCGCGATAAAACCGGTCAAAGAGCCGCGGGAGCGCCTCCGCCGGAATGGTTGGGCCTGTGTTTTCTATACCAATCCGCACGCGCTGGACAGATGATTCCAGTTTCACCGCCACCCGGCCCTGTGCGGGCGTAAAGCGCAGCGCGTTGTCCAGCAGGTTCGACAGGGCGCGGCGCAGCATGTGCCGGTCGCCTGCCAGTGTCGCTTCGCCCTCACGGCTCAGACTCACATCGGCCTCTTCGGCGAGCGGCAGAAAGAATTCCAGCAGCGCGTCGGTTTCATCCGCCAGTTGCAGCCGTTCGCGGTCGGGATTGAGCAACCCGTGCTCGGCCTTGGCCAGGTAGAGCATGTCGTTGACCATCTGCGCCATCCATTGCATCTCCTCCAGATTGCCCAGCAGTGCCTCGCGGTATTCCTCACGGTCGCGCGGACGGGTCAGGGTGACCTGGGTGTGCGTCAGCAGATTCGACAATGGCGTGCGCAGTTCATGGGCGATGTCGGCTGAAAACGCCGACAGCCGCTGGAAGGCATCGTCCAGGCGCCCGAGCATCGCGTTGAAAGCCTGACTCAACTCCGCAAGCTCCGCAGGCATTTCCTGATGAGGCAGGCGCGTGGTCAGCGAACTGGCGGAAACGCTGGCGGCAATTTCGCTCATGTTGCGCAAGGGGCGCAGGCCGCTGCGGGCCGCCCAGGCACCGAGCAGCGCAGTGGCCAGCGCAGACAGGCTGACGGTCAGCCAGATCAGGCGCTGCATGCGTTCGAGGAAGTGCTGGTGATGGGTGATGTCCAGTAGCAACGTCAGCGTTGGCGATTCAGGCCGATGGGGTTGCAGGGCAACGGTGTAAGCGCGGTAAGACGTCTGGTTATCGTTCAGGGTGTGCAGGCCGGTGTGGGGCGCCGTGTCCGGCAGCGCGCTGTTCAGGCTGTCGAACCACAGCGAGCCGTCGGGACCGCGGACCTGCAGCGCAAGGTCGGGCGAGTGACTCAGCTCGGCCTGCAGCGCCGGTTCGCGTGCGGTCAGCTGTTCGACGCTGGAGACGTCTGCCAACGCCCCGCGCAAAGTCGGCAGTTTGCTGTCCAGCAGTTGCTGATCGAGCTCCAGAAAGTGGGTTTCACTGGCCTGATTGAACAGGATGCCTGCGGTAAGCGAGACCACCGAGGTGCAGGCGGCGAACAGCAGCGCCAGCCGACTGCCCAGTGAAATACGCCTGAGCCTCACAGGCCGCGCTCTTCGAGCACATAGCCCATGCCGCGCACAGTGTGGATCAGCTTGTCGGGGTAATCGTCATCGACCTTAAGACGCAGACGGCGGATCGCCACTTCAATGACATTGGTGTCGCTGTCGAAATTCATGTCCCAGACCTGCGAAGCGATCAGCGACTTGGGCAGCACTTCGCCCTGACGGCGCAGCATCAACTCGAGCAGGGCGAACTCCTTGGCGGTCAGGTCGATGCGCTGGCCATTGCGCTCGACGCGGCGCCGGAGCAGGTCCAGTCGCAGGTCGGCAAGCTGCAGATGAGTTTCCTGATGGCTGCTGCTGCCGCGCCGCAGCAGGCTGCGCACTCGGGCCAGCAACTCGGAGAACGCGAATGGCTTGACCAGGTAATCGTCCGCACCCAGTTCCAGGCCGCGAACCCGGTCGGCCACGGCGTCGCGAGCGGTCAGAAACAGCACCGGAGTGTCCAGGCCCGCGCCGCGCACGGCTTGCAGGATCTGCCAGCCGTCGCGGCCGGGTAGCATGACGTCGAGAATCAGCAGCGCGTATTCGCCGGTCAGCGCCAGGTGCTGACCGGTCGTCCCGTCTGCGACCAGTTCAGTGTTGAAACCGGCTTCGTTCAGGCCCTGACGCAGGTATTGGCCGGTTTTCGCTTGATCTTCGATGATCAGTAATTTCATGGGTGGCTCGTGTTCATGAGGACGCCTGGCAGGCACGCTTTATAGCGTGAGCGGACAGGGCAGGGGCCAAGCTTACAAAGTTGTAATCCTGCGGTCAGCTCATTGCCAGCGGCCAAGGTCTAAGGTATGCCTATCGATTGTCGTTGACTGGAGATCCACATGTTCGCTCGTTTTGTCGCTGCTGCCCTGTTGCTGGGCGCGAGCCTGTCGTCGCAGGCCTCGCCGGGTGAGCACTTCGCTTTCGGTCATCCGGCCAAAGCGGAGCAGGCTACGCGCACGGTCGAGCTGACCTTGGGCGATATGTATTTCGAACCCAAGACGCTGACCGTCAAAGAAGGCGAAACGGTTCGCTTCGTCCTCGTCAACAAGGGCCAGCTGTTGCACGAGTTCAATCTGGGAGACGCCGCGATGCACGCGGCGCATCAACAAGAAATGCTGAAAATGGTCGCCAGCGGCATGCTGACCTCCACAGGCATGAACCACGATGCGATGAAACACGATGACATGCCGGGCATGGACCACGGCGGCGCAGGCATGAAGCACGATGATCCCAACAGCGTGCTGGTCGAACCGGGCAAGACCGCCGAGCTGACCTGGACGTTCAGCAAAGCCACCGATCTTGAATTCGCCTGCAACATCCCCGGGCATTATCAGGCGGGCATGGTCGGAAAAATCGCCATCGCCGAGTAATCGCTGAAAGCGCGGGACAAAACCTATAAACTCCTGGCCTTGGTCATTACATCCGTTTTCAGGTTCAGGTCCCGTCATGCATCCCGCAGCCGAACACTCGCCGCTGGGCAAGTCCAGTGAATACATCGCCACCTACACGCCGTCTCTGCTGTTTCCCATTCCGCGCACCGCCAAGTGGGCGGAACTGGGGCTGACTGCCGAGACGTTGCCGTATCAGGGCGTCGATTTATGGAATTGCTACGAGCTGTCCTGGTTGTTGCCGTCGGGCAAGCCGGTGGTGGCGATCGGGGAATTCAGCATTCCCGCCGATTCGCCGAATATCATCGAATCGAAGTCCTTTAAGCTGTACCTCAACTCGCTGAACCAGACGCCGTTCGCTTCCCAGGCCGATCTGGTCGCGACACTGGAACAGGACCTGTCGACAGCTGCCGGCAAACCGGTGGGCGTGCGCATTCGTTCGCTCAAAGACATCGAGTCAGCGGGCATTGAAGCGGTACCCGGCGTCTGCGTCGATGACCTGGACGTGTCCATCAGCAGTTATGACCGGCCTCAGCCGGAGCTGTTGCGCTGCGACGAATCACAGGTGATCGAAGAGGCGCTGCACAGTCATCTGCTCAAGTCCAACTGCCCGGTGACCAGTCAGCCGGACTGGGGCAGTGTAGCGGTGCACTATCGGGGCGCGGCGCTGGATCACGCGAGTTTTCTGGCCTACATCGTAAGTTTCCGCCAGCATTCGGATTTCCACGAGCAGTGCGTGGAGCGAATCTTCATGGACCTGCAGCGTTTGCTGAAGCCTGAAAAGCTGACGGTGTATGCGCGGTATGTGCGTCGCGGCGGACTGGACATCAACCCCTATCGCAGCACCGAGACACTCACGCTGGAAAATGGGCGCCTGGCGCGGCAGTGATCTGTAGCCTGGGTGAAACCTGGCACAAGACAATGCCCGCCATTACGACGGGCTTTTTCGGCTATGCAGCAGGGTGTTCAGATACCGATGCTGCCCAGCGTGTTCATGATGTTGCGCAGGGTTCCGGCGATGGTGGGGTGCTCGACCTCGAATCGCTCTACGGCCAGATTCACGCCATCGGCCAGATTATTGTTGGGCGTTGCTGACTCAAGCTCGATCTGAGCCTGGATCTGGGCCATCAGCTCCTTCAAATGCACGTGTTCTTCAGCAGTCAGCGGCGGGTTCTGCTCCAGTTGCTCGCGCAGGGTGTCGAGTTGTGCTTGCAGTTCGCGGGCGGGCATAGGGTGCTCCCTTCATTGATAGTCTCAGCATGGACCGCAGCGTGTGGGCAAAGGTCCTTTACATCGTAAGACTAATCCACTCTTGGCGAGCTTGCATGACACCTTCGTGCTAGGGCTTTTCTGACTTCTGACGGCGAAGGGTGATGTCTGCGAGGCAGGAATCCAGTTCGCCCAGGTGGTCGATGACCGAGTGCGCACCGCTGGCGTACAACTCAAGGGTGGCCCTGGCGCGACGGCGTTCGCGATCCAGGTCGCTGAGGTTTTCCCACTGCGCGGGCGACAGGCCACACAACGGGCCGCACGAGGCCAGACCGACCGTCCACAGGCCTGCGTTGAGGCCGGCCATGAGCAGGCGCGGGTCGCCGCTGACCAGTACACAGCCATCGAGCTGACCCACGTTGAGTGTCATCAGCGCCTGCCAGCAAGCGTCCGGCGCGGGCCAGTGATGGTTCGGTGCAGGCGTCGGCTGAATCAGGCCGTGCAGCGGCTCGGCCAGTTGTTCTGCGATAGCGGCGGGGTATTCATCGATCCAGGCACAGGGAATGCCCTGCTGCCTGAGCTGTTTCAGCGCATGCAGCGCACCGGGAGTGGGTGTGGCGAAGGGCTGCGCATTGTGGGAATGAAAGGATTTGCCATCGACGCTGCGCAACGTCCGCGTCTGCGCCCCGAAGTCGACCAGACAGCCACTCAGGCCGAACAGCACGGCGGTAAAAGACGGGGCAGGCGCAGCGACGGGGGCAAGCATGGAATTCCCTCTCAAATGAGCATGACGCTAAGGGATTTGCATGACAACGCGATGACCGGAAGATGACTTGATGAGTAAATGTTTAAGCCTGACAGAACTCACCCTGCATTGGGCGGGGTAAATAATCGCAGAACGCTTTATACTCCCAGCCTTTGGTTTGGGGCGTAGCGCCCGCTTCATTACTTTGACTGGGAGTCTCAGCTATGCCCGTGACCGGTGCAGGCTTTATCAATCGTCTGGTACGAACGTGTTTCTGGGCCGGCCTGGCAGTCGTGCCGATGGCCGCTCAGGCAGCTGAAGAAGATCCATGGGAAGGCGTCAACCGCGCAATCTTCCGTTTTAACGACACCCTCGATACCTACGCGTTGAAACCGATTGCCCAGGGTTACGAGTTCATCACGCCGCAGTTCCTCGAAGACGGCATCCACAACATGTTCAAGAACATCGGTGAGGTCACCAACTTCGCCAACGATGTGCTTCAGGCCAAGCCTGAAGCGGCCGGCGTCGACACTGCCCGCCTGATCGTCAACACCACCTTCGGCCTGCTGGGCTTCTTCGATGTCGGCACCAAGATGGGCCTGCAACGCAACGATGAAGACTTCGGCCAGACGCTGGGCCACTGGGGCGTTGAAAGCGGTCCGTTCGTGATGCTGCCGTTTTTCGGCCCGAGCACCGTGCGTGACGCCGTGGCGAAATACCCTGACACCTATACGCTGCCTTACCGCTACATCGATCACGTGCCGACCCGTAACACGGCGCTCGGTGTAAGCGTGGTCGATACGCGCGCAAGCCTGTTGTCGGCTGAAAAACTGATCAACGGCGACAAGTATATTTTCATCCGCAACGCCTACCTGCAGAACCGCGAGTTCAAGGTCAAGGATGGCAAGGTCGTCGACGATTTTTAATCGTTTCCGGCCGTTGCGAGATGCAAAAAAGGCGACCTTCGGGTCGCCTTTTTCTTTTTTCGGATTTTTTCGAAACTGTGAAGTAGTTCCGCAGTGCCATCACTTCATCGCAAGGATGGTGAGGCCCAGCTTCTGCTCGCCGCCGTCGACATCGGCAATCCAGACGACTTCCGTATCGGCCTCAAGACCTTTGAGCGCCGCGTGTTCGGAGTCGATACGCACGCTGATCTTGTCCCCGACCTTGAACGTGCGCGGCGCCTGTATCTGCATGCCGGAGCTCGATAAATCCACGCACACGGCCGGGATGATCTGGCCGGCATAGATCAGGCTGATGTCGGCGTCGACCCGCATGCGGATGTAGTCTCGTTTCTCGGCGTAGTCGCGATCGATCTGGCCCATGGCTCATCCTTCGTTTTCGTTGCTGATTTAAGGGTTCTTATAACTCTCGGCGATTTGCGGTGTAAAGACGTTGGCCGACCGCTGGAGCGAGCTTGAAACGCCCGTCGGATGGGAGTACCGTCTGCGCCTTGAAGGGCACCTCTGTACACGTGAAGCGTTTGACCAAAAGTCCGCCACCTTGAACCAGAGAGGCTAGAAGCGAATCCAGTAAGCGGTCCGACAGCATCCGACCGGTTACGCCAACCTAATCTGGCGCCGTTTGCCCACATGCAAAAAACCAGTGCCACGCTGCTGATTATCGATGACGACGAAGTAGTGCGCGCGAGTCTCGCGGCCTATTTGGAAGACAGTGGGTTCAGCGTCCTGCAAGCCGGAAACGGCCAGCAGGGTCTACAGACATTCGAGCAGGAAAAGCCCGATCTGGTGATCTGCGACCTGCGCATGCCGCAAGTTGGCGGCCTCGAGCTGATTCGCCAGGTCACCAGCCTAGCGCCGGAAACACCGGTCATCGTGGTGTCCGGTGCGGGGGTCATGAGCGATGCCGTCGAGGCATTGCGTCTGGGCGCGGCCGATTACCTGATCAAACCGCTGGAAGACCTTGCCGTGCTGGAGCACTCGGTGCGACGCGCGCTGGACCGTGCCCAGCTGCTGCAGGAGAACAAGCAGTACCGGCAGAAGCTGGAGACCGCCAATCGCGAGCTCGAGGCCAGCCTGCACCTGCTTCAGGAAGATCAGGATGCCGGTCGCCAGGTGCAGATGAACATGCTGCCGACCAGTCCCTGGGCGATTGACGCGTTCGAATTCGAACATGAAATCATCCCGTCGCTGTATCTTTCCGGCGATTTCGTCGATTATTTCCGCGTCGACGAGCGCCGCGTGGCCTTTTACCTGGCGGATGTCTCCGGTCATGGCGCGTCATCGGCATTCATTACCGTGCTGCTGAAGTTCATGACCACGCGCTTGCTCTTCGAATCCAAGCGCGGCGGCAGCTTGCCGGAATTCAAGCCTTCGGACGTCCTCGGCCACATCAATCGCGGTCTGATCAGCTGCAAGCTGGGCAAGCATGTGACGATGGTGGGCGGGGTGATCGACGAAGAATCCGGGCAATTGACCTACAGTGTCGGTGGCCACTTGCCGCTTCCGGTGCTGTATACGCCTGCCGAGACCCGTTATCTCGAGGGCCGCGGTTTGCCGGTGGGGCTGTTCAATGAAGCGACTTACTCGGACCACGTGCTGGATCTGCCCGAGTCCTTCAGTCTGACCCTGCTGTCTGATGGCATTCTGGATCTTTTGCCAGGTGATACACTGAAAGAGAAAGAGGCCAACTTGCCCGAACTGGTCAAGTCGGCGGGCGGCAGCCTGGATGGCCTGCGTCGTAAGTTTGGATTGGCCACACTCGGGGAGATGCCGGATGATATCGCCTTGTTAGTGTTGAGCAGGAACCTTTAATGAGTACCGGTAGAATCCAGTTTGCCGAGCAAGATGGCACGTTCGTCCTGAAATTCGTGGGTGAAGTGCGTCTGACTCTATGCTCGGCGTTGGATGCGACGATTGAGCGGATCTTCACCTCGATGAATTTTTCGACCGTGGTGATCGATCTGACCGAAACCCGCAGCATTGACAGCACGACACTCGGCCTGCTGGCCAAGCTGTCGATTTTGTCACGTCAGAAAGCAGGGCTCTTGCCGACCGTCGTGACCACCCACGAAGACATCACGCGCCTGTTGCAGTCGATGGGCTTCGATCAGGTGTTCAACATCGTCGGCCGACCGATTCCGCGGCCCGAGGCACTGAGCGATCTTCCGTCGCAGGATCAGTGCGAAGATGTGGTCAAGGCCAAGGTGCTGGAAGCGCACAAGATCCTCATGGGCCTGAACGACTCCAATCGCGAGGCGTTTCGCGACCTGGTCAACGCACTCGAGCATCAGTAAGCTCGGCATTCGCCCGTTGTCTGAAACGCGGGCATGAAAAAGGGCGGCACCTGTGAAGGTGCCGCCCTTTTTGTGTCTGCGCGTTACTGCTTGGCGGACAGCAGCGCTTCGAGTTTTTCCTGATCGCGGGCGAACTGGCGGATACCTTCGGCCAGTTTCTCGGTGGCCATCGCATCTTCGTTGGACGCCCAGCGGAACTGGCTTTCGTTCAGCGTCACGCGAGGCTCGCCGCCGTTGCCCGGCTTGAGTTTCTGTTCCAGCGTGCCGGTGTCTTCGGAAAGTTTCTGCAGCAGGTCAGGGCTGATGGTCAGGCGATCGCAACCGGCCAGTTCTTCGATCTGGCTCAGGTTGCGGAAGCTGGCGCCCATCACGACGGTCTTGTAGTCATTGGCCTTGTAGTAGTTGTAGATGCGGGTCACGGATTTCACGCCCGGATCTTCTGCACCAACGTAATCCTTGCCTTCGGCTTTCTTGTACCAGTCGTAGATGCGGCCCACGAACGGCGAAATCAGGAACACGCCAGCGTCGGCACACGCCTGGGCCTGAGCGAAGGAGAACAGCAGGGTCAGGTTGCACTGGATGCCTTTCTTCTCCAGTTGCTCGGCCGCCTTGATACCTTCCCAGGTCGAGGCCAGCTTGATCAGGATGCGGTCGCGACCGATACCGAACTCTTCATACAGGCCGACGATACGCTCGGCGCGCGCGATACAGGCCTGGGTGTCGAACGAGATGCGGGCGTCCACTTCGGTGGAAACACGGCCCGGCACGACTTTGAGGATTTCGCGGCCGATGGCGACGGCGAAACGGTCGCTCGCCAGATTGATGTCGCCCTTGGCGCCGGTGAAGGCTTCTTTCAGGCGGTCAGCGTTGCTGTCGCTCGAACCCGCCTTGAGCAGCAGGGAAGGGTTGGTCGTCGCATCGACCGGCTTGAGCTTTTCTATGGCGGCAAAATCGCCAGTGTCGGCAACGACGGTCGTGAATTGCTTGAGTTGTTCCAGCTTGGAAGTCATGAGCGTGCTCTGTCCTGTGGGTTTGATGACATTACCCGAGCGTCGCCGGTCACTCAAGGGCGTAAACCGCAACAAACCCGCTGATTCAGCGGCCTGCGTTTGCGCAAACAGCCTGCCAGCGTTTTCGCCGGGCGATTGATTGAACAGCCCTGTTCGCGGGCTGCCAAGTGGCAGGGTTGTCGGTGGCCGAAGAGGGCGGACGCTCGATCCAGACTGGTTGGAGCATGGGCGCGGCAGGTTGTTCCCGCCACCTTCGTCTATTGTGCTGAGGACCGATTCGGGACAAGGGGCACCCACCATGAAGAAACTGATCAACGATCCGCTGAGCGTGGTTGACGAGATGCTTGAAGGCGTCGTTATGGCGGATCAGCGCCGGGTTCTGCTGGAGGGCGAAAACATCGTCGTGCGCAGCGATTATCAGGACCTGATGATGGCCGGAAAGGTGAGCATCGTCTCCGGGGGCGGGGCCGGCCACGAGCCAGCGCATGCCGGCTACGTCGGCAAGGGCATGCTCACTGCGGCGGTGGCGGGGCCGGTGTTTACATCGCCGAGCGTGGATGCGGTGCTCAGCGCGATCATGACCGTGGCCGGTCCGGCGGGCGTGCTGTTAGTGGTGAAGAATTACACCGGCGACCGGCTGAATTTCGGACTGGCAGCGGAAATCGCCTCCGCCGCCGGCGTCAGGGTCGAGATGCTGGTGGTGGGCGACGACGTGGCACTGGATGACGACGCAGGACGCGTCGGGCGACGAGGGATTGCCGGCACGGTGTTCATTCACAAGGTCGCCGGGGCGGCTGCCGAAGCCGGTCTGTCCCTCGCGCAGGTCAAGGCTGAAGCGCAGGACGCTGCCGCCGGTCTGTTCAGCATGGGCCTGGCGCTCAGCCCGTGCACTGTCCCTGCAGCGGGTCAACCGGGCTTCGCAATCGCAGACGACGAAGTCGAATATGGCCTGGGGATTCACGGCGAAAGCGGCGTGCGGCGCGGCCGGATTCAGCGAGCGGGCGACATGGTCGAGGTTCTGTTGCAGCGGATCGTCGAGCGCGGAGCGCTGGCACGGGGGGACCGCGTGGTCCTGATGGTCAACAACCTGGGTGGCAGCGCCGTGCAGGAACTCGACATTGTTGCGCGGCATGTCCTGTCAGGCTGCGCGTCTCGCGGGATCAGCGTCGAGGCGGCGATGGTGGGCACGTTTCTGACGGCGCTGGAGATGGCCGGCTGCTCCCTTTCGCTGATGCGGGTCGATGACCGGACATTGAAGCGCCTGCAGGCGCCCAGCGACGCCAGTGCATGGCACGGGATGACCGTACCTGCCGCGGCTGTCAGGCGGATTCCTCGCGTCAAGGCCGCCGAGCAGGACACGCTTCAGGGCAGCGGGTGGCCGCAGCGCAACGAGCATGTATTGCGCGCTGTCCTTCAGACTGTCAGCCAGGCGCTGCAGGACAACGAGTCCGTGTTGACCGAGCTAGATTCACAGGTGGGTGACGGCGATATCGGCATCAGCCTCGCCCGTGGCGCCAGGGCAATCGACGACGCCCTGGACTCGCTTGCCCTCGACCGCCCCGGCGTTGCGCTTCAGCAGCTGTCGGCGATTCTGCGACGCGTGTTGGGAGGCACGTCCGGTCCACTGTATGCCGTGTTCGCCCTGCGCGCGGGCGTCACCCTGGCCGCGCATCCTCATCCGGATACGATAGCGGCGTGGGCGCAGGCATTGCAGGCCGGTTGCGAGGCGATGATCAGACTCGGCGGAGCCAACGCTGGCGATCGGACGATGCTCGACGCACTGATTCCGGCAGCAACAGTGCTCGCGAGCCAGCCACAGGACGCAACGCCTCTGGTCGCTGCGACTCAGGTGGCGAGCGCCGCGCAAGCGGGTGCCGAACAGACGCGCCATCTGTTGCCGGCGAAGGGGCGGTCGTCTTATCTCGGCGAGCGGGTACTGGGCCACGTGGATCCGGGCGCTTTCGCAGTTGCGCTGTGGATGCAGGCGATCGCCAACGCGCTGGTGGCTGACTGATAAACGTCATTTTCGCGCCGCAGCCATAGCGAAAGGCTTACGCGCGCAGGCGAAAACTCGCCCTATGAAACATCGGACGACGGCGGTAAATTGGATCCATCAACTGAAGCGAAGGACCCGCTTCAGAGATCAAGGATGATCAGCCATCGCGCGGAGCGCTACCGAACGGATCTCGGGATGGCCATGAACTGAAAAAACAACCCGCTTCGGCGGGTTTTTTTATGGCTGACTGCTAAATCCTCGCGAACTGGTAAACTACGCGCCCTTTACGCCTGACCCGCCTGATCAATTCCATGTTGCCGATGACCGCCTCTTCCAATGCCAGCCAGCCCGTTCAAGCCTCGCGGCGCTTCTCCGTGGCGCCGATGATGGACTGGACTGACCGTCACTGCCGATTCTTCCTGCGCCTGCTGTCGAAGAGTGCGCTGCTCTATACGGAGATGGTGACGACGGGTGCGCTGTTGCATGGCGACGCCGAACGTTTCCTGCGCCACGACCAGACCGAGCACCCGCTGGCCCTGCAACTGGGTGGCAGCAACCCGGCGGACCTGGCGGCCAGCGCTCGCCTGGCCCAGACGGCGGGCTATGACGAGGTCAACCTCAACGTCGGTTGCCCAAGCGATCGGGTGCAGAACAACCTGATCGGCGCCGTGCTGATGGGCCACCCGCAGTTGGTCGCCGACTGCGTCAAGGCCATGCGCGACGCGGTGTCGATCCCGGTCACCGTCAAACATCGCATCGGCATCAACGGCCGCGACAGCTACGAGCAGTTGTGCGAGTTCGTCGGTACGGTGCGTGACGCCGGCTGCACCAGCTTCACCGTGCATGCCCGCATCGCCATTCTCGAGGGCCTGTCGCCCAAGGAAAACCGCGAAATCCCGCCCTTGCGCTATGACGTGGCCGCGCGTCTGAAGCAGGATTTCCCTGATCTTGAGTTCGTCCTCAACGGTGGCATCAAAACCCTGGAGGAGTGCCAGGACCACCTCAAGACCTTCGATGGCGTGATGCTGGGCCGCGAGGCGTACCACAACCCGTACCTGCTGGCTGAGGTCGACCGCGAACTGTTCGGCGACAGCCGACCGTCCATCTCGCGCGCCGAAGCGCTGGCGCAATTGCGCCCTTACGTCGCCGCGCACCTGCGCGACGGCGGAGCGATGCACCACATCACCCGCCACGTGCTGGGCCTGGGAACCGGCTTCCCCGGCGCACGAAAATTCCGCCAGTTGCTCTCGGTGGACATCCACAAGACCGATGATCCGCTGGGCTTGCTGGACAAGGCTGGGGAGTTGCTGGAAGGGCGGTGATTGGCGTGTTGCAGGCGCTCTGCCTTCAGTGCACCGATCTATACCGCCTTGACTTCTTTACCTTCTGAATTGGTTGTCTAGATCGAGATAGAGTTTTCCAAGCAGGTACTCTCGATAGTCCTCTGGCACGAAGCGCAAGAGCCGAGCCTTGAGAATTCGCGGATCCAGCTTCACTGCGGTACCGTTCGTGACGCTCAGATTCTCGATCAGCTCTCTTGTTTGGAGTTGCGCTATGGCAAAGTCGATGCCTTCTTTTTCCAGAAGTTCGTAACGCTCCCGCAGGGCGAATGTGTCCATGCTGTTTATTGCAGCGGCGGACGTAGCCTTCACGCTCAGGGTAAGGCTACTGCGCTGCGAATCGAGGAACGAAACCGTTTTCACGATAGTCCCGCCCGCTGCTGAACACCTGAATGAAACGTCCTCGTCGTCGAATAACGGATGCAAGTGTTTTTTCGTTCTGAAATTAATGCTGCCTTTTAAAGTCGAATTGCAGGTGTAGCAACTGGGTATCAGATTGGTAAGCGTCAGCGCAAGGTGTGGGTAATCGGACTTCGCGTAGTAGTGATCAAGCGTCGGTCGCAGCAAACCCATCTTGTCGCGATGCAGGGTGAATGCATAGCTGTGGTGACAGTAGGGACACACTCTGAACTTCGAAAGCGCACAGAGGTTATACGCATTCCAGATCGTCTTCTTCTTTTGTGTGAAATAGGTGTAGTTGAATAGCTCACCGAGCTCGGCGAGCAATTGCTCTTGATCGGCGTCTGACAGGGTTTCCAGTACATTGTCGAGATGATCGGCCGCACGTTCCAGATCGTCTCGACGATCTGAAATCACCCAGCGTTCTACATCGGCCACGAATTTGTCGATCAAAGCGGGAGCAAGTGTGACTCGTCTATTTTTGAAGTCATTGATGATGTTCTCCAGATAGGCAGTGTGAGGTGTCTGCGCATCCTTCCAGTTATCTTTCAGGCCAATGATCACGAGTTTTGCTCTTTCATGTAGATCAGCTCGCGCTTGATAATAGGGTCCTCAATGGCCTCGATGATGTAGTCATCCTGCTCGGTCAATGTCCCTTTTTGAATATTATCGATAGTTTCGTTGATCCGTCGCGTTGCCAACTCGCCTATCGTGCTCGAGTCAAAACCGAGGTTGAGGATTTTTTGTAGCGGCGCGGCGAAAGACGGTGCCGCAGGTAGAGGCAGCCCGCGCTCGTCCAACCGGCAAATGAACTCATTCGGAACGTCTGACGTCAGCAACGGCGAGTGGCTGGCAATGATGACTTGCACATTGAGATAGCCGAACCTGGCTTTGGTTTTCTTGAGAAACTGGTTGATCTTCTGAATGTATTGCCGCTGCCACTGGAGGTGCAGAAAAGCATCCCCCTCGTCCAGCAGAATCAGCAGTTTCTTGCGCTTACTCAGCTTTTCCATCGCCTCGTGGATGCCGATAATCTGCCTGAGGATCGCTTGCTGACCAGAGCTCATGCCTGGGGGGGCAACGTTAAATATCTGACGGATTTCGGCACGTTCGAACCAGTCCCGATCCGCATCGACGTCAAGCGTATAGCTGTAAGTCAGTGGGTAATCAGGCGTTTCTTCGAACGGAAAACGCTGAAAGGTATTGTCGACTCTGGAAATGATGTCTTCAATTTTCCGACGCGTAGGGACCCGGATCGATAGGTTGTGATTGAAAGCGTTCAGTCCGCTGATCTGCACAATCGCCCAGCAGATGGCTTGAATGTCAAAACCCTTAATTTTGAACAGGTGTTGTGCAACCGTGAGCGCGGTCAGATACGTATGTGCGTCCCGCCGTAACTCCTCTACAAGGATAGAAGCAAGCCGAGCAATGCTCGATTTGTGCCGCTTTTCTGCGTGCAGATAAGCGGCTTCATCGGAGGCGAAATCCGACAGTCCTTTGAGCTTTCGCTGGAAGTTCTCTGCTTCCTCGTAATCGAAGTCTGTTGATCCGCCGCGCAGTACCTTGTTGGAGATCAACGCTTCTGCCAGGGTTACGCCTATTCGCTTGACGTCAAGCTCGATCCGCGCGGTCAATGCCACCGAAATGTTGAAGTCGACCAGAATATCCTCATGGTCAACCAGCTCGAAAAAGTTTCGGCCTCTTGACTTCGAGGCGTCCACGAAGCGCGTATATTTGGCGAGCATGGGCCCGTTCGGCGTCGGGGAGTAATAAATTACGCCCCATTCGGACAGACTTTTCGATGAGAAATACTCTCGCTCGTTGAATAAAAGTCGACAATCTTGTAATTGCGTGCGCGAACGCGGGTTGAATTTTTCTATCGTCGCTTTGAGAAATTCCGTCTTTCCCGCACCGTTTGGGCCAATGATGAGCGACAGAGAGTCGATATCGAAAATGTTCGGCTTGTTTCGAACAGCTAACAGCAAGCGCGAATCCTTGTATTGAATACTCGTCAGCATCACTAAACTCGTTACGAAGGCCTTCCGCAGTTTATTCTTGGGCGGTGTTGGCAATGATCATGATTCTAAAGTGAGCAGCAGGCTATCTGCTAGACGCCGTCACTCACACCGTTGTGCAGATTATGTGCAGAGGTACCCGCGCCGCGTCTCCAGGCCTTAGTGCATTATTGACGCCGTTCCATGAAAGTAATCGGTTCAGGTCCGGCCTTGCGCTCCTTCCTGCACGGGGATCGTACAAGTTTACAAATGGCGGCGACAGCCGTTTCACGGGTCCAGCCCACGCACCACTCGGCTGACGGTGGTCTGTATCTCGTACGCCGGCGCTTCCACGGCGTTGAAGTCCTGGGTGTAGCGCTGGGCGAATCCGTCGACGCCCCATTCCTGATATTGCTGCACGTGTTTGAGCTCGTGGGCCCACAGGGCGACGTTGTTTTCGGCGTCACTGGCGCTGCGGAACACGATGATGTCGATCAGCGTGACGGCGCCGATATCGGGATTTTGCATCATGGCGTGGGCGGCGCTGAGTTCGCCGTCGTCGCCGACCTTGTACAGCGCTGCATCGAGGACGCTGGCAGGGTACCAGCGCAGCAGTTTCTCGCGGATCTGTTCGGGAATGGGTTGGGTCAGACCGGTTGCGGCTTCGGCGCGAGACTGGCTGAGCCACAACGCCAGGGCTGGCCCGGCGATCTGGGTGATGTCGGTGGGCATGCCGCTGCCCAGTATCTGGCCGATATCGGGCAGACAGAAGCAACCGTTCAGGCAGATGAGTTTTTCGCCGGCAGGGCAGGTGGTGGGTTCGGCGGCTGCGCTTGCGCATAGACATGCCAGGAGCAGGGCGAATAGACGTGGGCGCATCGGGTTTCCGCAGAAGGGACGAGAGCGTCAGCGTAGCCTTTTGTGCGGGATTTCAGAACCGATGTCGATGAGGATTTCGACCCGGTGGGTGCAAGCGTGCTTCTGCAGAAGCCGTGTCTGTCGCCGACCACGTTTCTGCAGAAGCCAGCCTGATTGCGCTGGGTCCCTTGGCCTCAGCGCCGTCCGCTACGCGTGCTGACATCGACCCACACGGCCAGCACCAGAATGCTGCCCTTGACGATCATCTGCCAGTAACTGTCGACGTCGAGCATCGACATGCCGTTGTCCAGGCTGGTGATGACCAGCGCACCGAGCAGCGCGCCGTAGACGGTGCCGGAGCCGCCGCGCATGGACGTTCCGCCGATGAAGCACGCGGCAATCGCGTCGAGTTCGCCCATGTTGCCCGCCGAGGGCGAGCCGGCTGCCAGCCGCGCAGTGTTGACCAGACCGGCCAGTGCGCACATGACGCCCATGATGCCGAAAATCCACAGCTTCACGGCCTGCACATTGATGCCGGAAAGGCGCGTGGCCTCCATGTTGCTGCCCACCGAATAGATGCGGCGCCCGAACACCGTCTGACTGGTGATGTAGCTGAACACCCCGAGCAACACCAGCAGCAACAGCACCGGCACGGGAATCCCGTCGTAGCTGTTCAGGGTGTAGACGAAGCCCGCCAGCACGGCGCCGATGGCCAGCACCCGCACGACATCGCGCATCAGGGCGTGCGCAGCGAGGCCGTGCAGCGCACGGTTGCGACGCTGGCGCCAGGTCAGGAACAGCGTCAGGGCGAACAGCAGCACACCCAGCGTGACGCCCGCCAGCGGCGGCAGGTAGCCCTGGCCGACATACACCAGTTGCGGCGAAACCGGGGCGATCGTCGTGCCGCCGGTGATGCCCAGCAGAATCCCGCGAAACGCCAGCATCCCGCCCAGACCGACGATGAACGAGGGTATGCGCAGGTAAGCGGTCATGCAGCCATTGACAAGGCCGATCACCAACCCGCATGCCGCGACGATGGCCAGGTTCAACGGCAGCGGCACGTGGTAGACCACGTCGAGGATGGCCGCGACGCCGCCCAGCAAACCCAGCAGCGAGCCGACGGACAGGTCGATTTCGCCGCTGATGATCACCAGCACCATGCCGCACGCGAGAATCCCCGTGATCGACATCTGCCGCAGCAGGTTGGAGAGGTTGCGCGGCGTGACGAAACCGCCCTCGGTCTGCCAGCTGAAAAACACCCAGATCAGCGCGATGGCGATGACCAGCGCAAGCATCTTGTAGCGGGTGAAGAGTTGTTTGACCTGATTCATTTACGCGCTTCTCCCCACGGCATCCGGTCGATCATTATTGTTATGTCCCTGGGGCTGGCTGAGTGCGGCAGCGAGGACCTGCTCCTGAGTCAGCCCCTGATTGAGGAAGTCGCCGCGCAACTGGCCGTCGCCGATCACCAGCACGCGGTCGGAAACGCCCAGCACCTCGGCCAGCTCGGACGACACCATGATGATCGACACACCCTGGGCGGCCAGCGCGCCCATCAGCTTGTAGATCTCGTACTTGGCACCGACATCGACGCCGCGGGTTGGCTCGTCGAGGATCAGCACGCGGGGCTGGGTCAGGAGCATTTTCGCCAGCACGGCCTTTTGCTGGTTGCCGCCGGAGAGGCTGGTGATGGGCAGAAACGGGCTCGCGGTTTTCAGGTGCATGCGCGAGATTTCCTTGTCGATGCTGCCCAGTTCGGCTTCGGCGTCGATGCGCGTCAGGTGCGCAAAGCTGTCGAGCACCGCCAGGGTGATGTTCTGACCGACGCCTAGGTCGGGGATGATGCCCTGACGCTTGCGGTCCTCAGGGACCATGCACAGCCCGGCGCGAATCGACTTGAGTGGCGTCCGGGTGTCGATCGGCTTGCCGTCCAGCCAGACTTCGGCCTGATAGCGGCCCGGATAGGAGCCGAACAGGGCCGACACCAGCTCGGTGCGACCGGCACCGACCAGGCCGGCAATGCCGAGGATTTCCCCGCGCCTGAGCACGAACGAGATGTCGTCGACGCGCTTGCGTTTCGGGTTGTCCACGTCATGACACGTGACGTGCCTGGCCTCGAAAATCACCTCGCCGATGTCGTGGGGCTCGGTGGGATAGAGGTTGCTCATTTCACGGCCGACCATCTGCGTGATGATCTGCGCGATGTCCATGTCGGCCATGGCCGTGGTTGCAATGTGCTTGCCGTCACGGATCACCGAAATGGTGTCGCACACCGCCGCGACTTCATCGAGTTTGTGGGAGATGTAGACGCACGCCACGCCTTTGGCCTTGAGGTCGCGGATGATGTCGAGCAACACGTCGATTTCCGAGCGGGTCAGGGCCGAGGAGGGTTCATCGAGGATCAGCAGGCGCGCTTTCTTGTTCAGCGCCTTGGCGATTTCGACCAGTTGCTGATAGCCGCCGCCATACTGCGAAACCGGCAGCGCGACGTTCATGTCGGGCACTTTCAGCTCGCGCATCAGGGCTTCGGCGCGGTGGATCATCGCCGGGTAATTCATGCGCCCGCCGGGCAGCGTCAGTTCGTGGCCCATGAAGATGTTTTCCGCCACCGACAGGTCGGGCACCAGGGTCAGCTCCTGATGGATGATGACGATGCCGGCCGCTTCGGTTTCACTGATGGAATGGGCTTTCAACGGTTCGCCGTCCCAGAGGACTTCACCCTCCCAGGTGCCGTATGGGTACACCGCGGACAGGACTTTCATCAGCGTGGATTTGCCGGCGCCGTTCTCGCCACACAGGCCGACGCACTCGCCGGGGCGCACCTTGATATCGATCCCGTTGAGGGCTTTGACACCGCCGAAGGCTTTGACGATGCCGTTCATTTGCAGCAGGTAATCGGACATTGCGGAGTATTCCAGGACAGACCGGAGTTCTCGAGCAGGCGCGCGGCTTGCCCTGCGACTGGCTGAGAAGCCGTCGTGAAGTCAACCGAGGCGTTGTGTCAGGCAAACCACAGCGTCAGGTTTCACGACGGGGTGCCCGCCAGCCGCGGGACAAGCCACGCTCCTGCAGGTGTCGGTGCAGGGCTCACGCTGCAGCTATGGCAGCCTGCAGAGGGTGATCACTTCCCGGCGATCTGATCCTTGGTGTAGAACCCGTCTTTTTCCAGCAGGTCGATGTTGTCCTTGGTCAGCGGCGTCGGGGTCAGGAGGATGGTGTCGACCTTTTTCGTGCCGTTGTCGTACTGCGAGCTGAACGCCGGTTTCTCGTTGCGCGCCAGCTGCACCGAAAGCTTGGCGGCTTCTGAGGCGATGAGTTTCAGCGGCTTGTAGACGGTCATTGTCTGAGTGCCGTCGATGACCCGCTTGACCGCTGCCAGGTCTGCATCCTGCCCGGAAATCGGCACTTTGCCGGCGAGTTTCTGTGCGGCCAGCGCCTGGATCGCGCCACCGGCCGTAGCGTCGTTGGATGCAACGATGCCGTCGATCTTGTTGCTGTTTTTGGTCAGGGCGTTTTCGACGATGCTCAGCGCCTCGGTCGGGTTCCATTCCTTGACCCACTGCTGACCGACAATCTTGATGTCGCCCTTGTCGATGGCCGGCTGCAAGACCTTCATCTGGCCTTCGCGCAGCACTTTGGCGTTGTTGTCGGTCGGCGCGCCACCCAGCAGGAAGTAGTTGCCCTTGGGAGCCGCCTTGAGGACGCCCGAGGCCTGCATCTCGCCGACCTTCTCGTTATCGAAAGAGATGTAGGCGTCGATGTCAGCGTTCAGAATCAGCCGGTCGTAAGACACGACTTTGATGCCGGCCTTCTTCGCTTCGGCGACGGCGTTGGTCAGCACCGTGGCGTTGAAAGGCACGATAACGATGACGTCCACGCCCCTTGAAATCAGGTTTTCGATCTGCGATATCTGCTTCTGCTCATTGGCGTCGGCGGACTGGACGTAGACTTTGGCGTCCATTTTCTCAGCGGCGGCCACGAAGTAATCGCGGTCTCGCGACCAGCGTTCCAGGCGCAGATCGTCGATGGAGAAACCGATTTTCGGATGAGCCGAGTCGGCCATGACCGGAAGGCTGAGCAGGGCCAGAGCGCTGGCGAGCAGGGTGACTTTCAGGTTCTTCATTGTGGTGCGTCCTTTTATTTTTGTTTGGGGCACTTCATGAGCGTGTACGTGTTGCCGGTAGAACTGTAGATAGCTGCCGCGCGCCGCGAGCAGGGAATTGTCGTGAGAATGTAACCGGCCTCTTTACGTGCAGAGACCGGCGTTGGCCTGTAGGACCTCAGGGATAAATAAACCGGTTCACCACGCCCTCGAGCATCTCTTGCCGTCCGCTCACCGCTTTGGGGTCGAACGCGTTTGCCAATGCATGCTGCGCGAGTGATTCAAGGCTGAAGTCGCCGGACAGCACTCCTTGGCCGAACGGCGTGTCCCAGCCGGCATAGCGCTGGGTCTTGAACTGTTGCAGGACATCGTTTTCGATCATGGCGGCGGCGCGCTCCAGGGACAGGGCGAGGACGTCCATGGCGGCGACGTGGCCGTAGAACAGGTCGATTTCGTCCAGGCTCTGGCGGCGGACTTTGGAGTCGAAGTTGTAACCACCGTTGCGGAATCCCCCGGCCTTGAGAATCTCGTAGGTCGCCAGGGTCAGCTCTTCGACGCTGTTGGGGAACTGGTCGGTGTCCCAGCCGTTCTGCGGATCGCCGCGGTTGGCGTCGATGCTGCCGAAGATGCCCAACGAGGCGGCCGTGGCGATTTCGTGATGGAAACTGTGACCGGCGAGGGTGGCGTGGTTGGCTTCGATGTTGACCTTGATTTCGTTCTCGAGTCCGAACTGGTGGAGGAAGCCGAACACCGTCGCGCTGTCGTAATCGTACTGATGCTTGGTCGGCTCCTGCGGCTTGGGCTCGATCAGCAGATCGCCCTTGAAGCCGATTTTGTATTTGTGCTCGACGACCATGCGCATGAAGCGCCCCAGCTGCTCGCGCTCGCGTTTGAGGTCGGTGTTGAGCAGCGTCTCGTAGCCCTCGCGGCCACCCCACAGCACGTAATTGGAGCCTTTGAGGCGCAGCGTGGCGTTCATCGCGTTGAACACCTGAGCGGCTGCGTAGGCGAAGACCTGCGGGTCCGGATTGCTGGCCGCGCCAGCGGCGAAACGCGGGTTGCTGAAACAGTTGGCGGTGCCCCACAACAGCTGGATGCCGGTCTGCTCCTGATGCCCTTCGAGCACGTCCACCATCTGCGCGAAGTTATCGCTGTACTCCTTGAGCGACGCGCCTTCCGGGGCCACGTCGGTGTCGTGGAAACTGTAATAGTCGATGCCCAGTTTGGAGAAAAACTCGAACGCGGCCTCAGCCTTCAGGCGCGCCAGCGCCATCGCATCGCCGGGTTTGACCCAGGGCCGTTTGAAGGTGCCGACGCCGAACATGTCCGCGCCCGGCCAGACGAAGGTGTGCCAGTAACAGGCGGCCATCCGCAGGTGTTCGCGCATGGGTTTGCCAAGGATGATCTTGTCGGCGTCGTAGTAACGGAAGGCCAGGGGCGACTGGCTGGCAGGGCCTTCGTAGCGAATTCGGTCGATATCGGGAAAGCAGGGCATCGGACGTTTCCTTGTTGTTCTGTTTTTGATCTGAGGCTGCCTGGATACTAGCAACGGCCCGATGCCCGCCGATTACGAAAATCACCAACTCGGTGTTCGATTTTGAGTATTGAGATTCCCTCGGCGCAGGCCTAGTCTGTGCCGACCTGTTTCACAGGCTCGGGGAAACAACAATGAAAACCGTCCCGCCCGTTCACCGTATTGCCCTGTTGTTCAACGGCGGCAAAATCTACGATCGCGGCATCATCACAGGCATCGGCAACTACCTGAGCAGCACCCGCGCGTCGTGGGATCTGTTTCTGGAGGAAGATTTTCTCTGCCGCCTCAAGGGCATCGAGCGCTGGCAGGGCGACGGCATCATTGCCGACTTCGACGACCCGCTGATCGGCGAGGCCTTGGCTGGCAGTCGCTTGCCGGTGGTCGCGGTGGGTGGCTCCTACGAAGACGAACGGGCCTATCCCAACCACATTCCCTACGTGGCCACCGACAATTTCGCGCTGATCAAACTGGCGTACGAGCATTTGATCGAGGCCGGACTGACCCGCTTCGCCTGTTTCAGCCTGCCCGAGGCGCAAAGCAATCGCTGGGCACAGGAACGCGAGAAGGCGTTTCGCCGATTGCTCAAGCGCGATGGGTTGACTGGCGAGGTCTATCGGGGCCTGAGCACCAGCGCGCCGTTGTGGGACAGCGCCGTTGAACAGCAGATCGCCTGGCTGCAGAGCCTGGCCAAACCGATCGGCATCATCGCCGTCAGCGACGCCCGTGCGCGTCAGCTGTTGCAGGCCTGCCTGACCGCCGGCATCGCGGTGCCGGAACAGGTCGCGTTGATCGGCATCGACAACGATCCGCTGACCCGCACGCTCACCCGCGTGCCGCTCAGTTCGGTGATTCAAGGCACCCAGAGCATGGGCCGCACGGCGGCGCGTCTGCTGCATCAGATGCTGCACGGCATGCCCGCGACGGGAAGTCAGATTCTGGTGCCGCCGGAGGCAATCAATGTGCAGGCGTCGAGTCTGCATCAGCCATTGGGCAATCCCTACGTCATGCAGGCGCTGCACTTCATCCGCCAGTACGCTTGCCAAGGCATCAAGACTGCGCAGGTGGCGGGCTACGTCGGTGTCTCACGGTCTTCGCTCGAGGCGCATTTTCGCAAGGAACGAGGCTGCAGCGTGCACGATGAAATCCTGCGCTTCAAACTGGCCGCCGCCGCGACACGGCTGGAAAAGACCGATTCGGCCATCGCCGACATTGCTCAGCATTGCGGTTTCAAGTCGGCGCAGTACCTGCACACCGTGTTCCGTCGCGAATTTGGCTGCACGCCGCGCGAGTACCAGCAAGGGGCCGGGGCAGCGATTCACTGAGCAGATTGATTACACGACGCCCCGCGGGCGCGGCGTCGGACGACAACATACGACTGCAAATAAAGACAACATCACAGGAGTCATCGATGCATCCGATTCGTTTAGGGCTGGTGGGGTACGGCAAGATCGCGCAAGACCAGCATGTGCCGGCGATCAATGCCAGTAAGCAGTTCAAGCTGGTGTCCGTCGCCACGCTGGGAGCGCCGTGCCCCGGCGTCGATAATTTCAGCTCGCTGGCCGACCTCCTGGAAAACGGCCCGCCGGTGGATGCCATCGCGTTCTGCACGCCCCCTCAAGGTCGCTTCGCGCTGGTGCAACAGGCGCTGAAAGCAGGCAAGCATGTGTTGGTGGAAAAGCCGCCGTGCTCGACCCTAGGCGAGGCCCTGGCGCTGATCGATGAGGTCAACGCGGCGGGGGTCAGCGGCCTGTTCGCCTGGCATTCGCGGTTCGCCCCGGGCGTGTCGAATGCCAGAGACTGGCTGCACGGCAAGACCCTGAAGCAGGTGCGCGTGGACTGGAAGGAACAGGTGCGCAAGTGGCATCCCGGTCAGGCGTGGATCTGGCAGGCGGGCGGCTTGGGGGTGTTCGATCCGGGGATCAATGCGCTGTCCATCGTCACGGATCTGCTGCCTGACGCGCTGTTCGTCGAAGCTGCTGCGCTGAGCGTGCCGAGCAATTGTCAGTCGCCGATCGCCGCCTCGTTGCAGATGCGTTCAGGCCCAGCGGTGCACGTGGTGGCCGAGCTGGATTTCGATCACAGCGTGAATGAGCAATGGAGCATCGAGCTGCACTGCGAGGAGGGTGTGATGCGCCTGGACGCCGGTGGCGCGCAGGTGGCTATCGACGGGGTCAGCCAGCCGGTGGCCGAGGAGGGCGAGTATCCGGCGATGTACCGGCACTTCGCGCAGCTGATCGCCGATCGGCAGAGTGATCTGGACCTGCAGCCGCTGCGCATCGTCGCCGACAGTTTTTTCGTCGGCAGCAAACAGACGGTGGCTGAGTTTCACGAGTAACGGGTGAGCGCTGGCAGGCCCCGTGAGGTGACCTGCCGGGCTTCAGAACTGGGCGACGCCTGCCAGTGCGATGGAAAACGATACGATCAGCATCAGCAGAAGGGTCATGTTGACTGTCATGGGTGAAAATCCTTGTCCGGTTTCGAATCAATGGCGCCATGATCCCGGTTTGCCGCCCTGAATTGAACGGCGCCCGTGCGGATGATGGCTATCGACACAATCGATAGTTCAGGACTTGAGCGCGTCGCAACGCCTGTGCTTGACGGGCCCGCGAACGCCGCTAGAGATTTTTCAGCATCTCCCAGAACGACGCGCCGACGCCGGTAATGCTCTCGCCGGCGATCAATCCTGCGGCAGCGGTGATCGCGAAACGCTCGGTCACGCTTGGCCACCGGCGGCTGATCGCCCAGGTCAGCACCGCGCCAAGGCCCATCATCAGCGACGTCGACGCAGGCAGCACGAATGCCAGCCCCAGCGCTGCCGTACTGGGCAGCCAGCGGGCCAGGCGCTGAGGCAGCAGGCTGTCCAGCGCACCCAACAGCACGCCGACGAATCCGCCAACAAAAATGGCCCAGCGAACATCCGGCGGCAGCGACTGCAAACCGTGGGTCAGCGTCTGCGCGACGGCCTTCCAGGTCGCGACGGCGGGCGCCGGCCATTGCTCGGTCAGCAACATGTGCTGAGGATCGGGAATGAGCGTGATGTAGACCAGCACGCCGACCACGCTGCCGATGGCGATGCCGATGCATTGAGCGATGACCTGCTTCTTCGGTGTCGCGCCAATCGCCAGGCCCACCTTGAAATCGTTCATCAGGTCTGTGGACTGTCCGGCCGCGCCGCCTGCGGTATTGGCGCTCATCAAGTTGATGCCCACCTGGCCCGGCGCGACGAGGCCGAAGGTTAGTTGCGACAGTTTGCCGATCGCGCCTATGGGAGCGATGCCCGTGGCCCCGACCACCCGCGCCGCCACCACGGCCAGGCAGATCGCCAGCGGGATGCTCAACAGCGCCATCCACACGTCGATGCCGAACAGCAGCGCCTGCAGCGTCACGACCAACGCAATCGACAGGACGAGCCCCAGCGCCGGCGGCCAGGCGAAGGGCGCCCGGGCCTGCGGCATCGTTGCGTCGGCGCCAGGTTCGGTCGAGCGTGCCGGCGGGCTGTGGAACAGCCGCACGCCCAGGGATGTGAGGGTTGCGCAAACCATCAGGCTCACGCCTGGCCACAGCAGCCATTCCACCAGCCGGGCGAATTGCGGCCCGCTGGCATCCGGGGCGAGGGTCACCAGACCGCTGTCGATCAACCACGGTCCGAGACCCGCCCACGCCAGCAATGCACCCAGCAGCAGTGTCAGCCCGACACGAATGCCGATGATGCCGCCAAAACCGATCAACAGCAGCGACGGATCCAGGGTGAAGGTCAGCCGCTCCAAGTGTGCCGTCGGCGCCCAGCGCGGTATCGCCCACACGAAGTCATCGACCCATTTGAGCAAACCCGACAACAGCGCAGCACCGAACAGCACCTTGATCCGGGACACGGCTTCGCGGCCGTGATGATAGATGTGCTGCAGGGTCTCCAGCGTCGCCATGCCCTCGGGAAACTTCAGGCCATGGTCATTGAGCAGCGTGGGACGCAGATACCAGGCGATCCAGATGCCAAGAAAACTGACGGAAAACACCCACGCCATCATCGGCAATGGGTCCAGTTGCTGACCGGTCAGCAGCGTGTACGCAGGAATCGGCGCGACCAGCCCGCTGGAGATGATCGACGCTGCCGCCGACGCCACCGTCTGGTTGATGTTGCTCTCATGAAGTGTCCAGGGCGCCAGGTTTCGGTTGCGCCCCAGACTCTGCCAGATGCCGAAACCCACCAGCAGCGCGATGATCGACATGTTGAAGGACCAGCCGATTTTCAGCCCCGCATACACATTCGAGGGCGTCAGCAGAATGCCTAACACGGCACCGGTCAACACGGCGCGAGGGCTCAGTTCACGCTCGACGCGCAGGGGCAGCGCGCTGGTCGAGCCGGACGTCGAAGCGGTTGCGGCGGGGTAAAGGCCCATGTCAAATCCTGTGCGGGAGGTCGGGAGCGGGTCTTGAACTAGGGAGCCCCGTCGCGGCGGAAGGTTCAGCCAGCCGATGACCGGGTCGCGCCCGAAGGCTCGCTCCAGACGGCCGGTGCTGCTACGGTATGGGCGTTTTCGACGACCTGCTTTCAAGGACCTCCATGCCCTCCGCACCGATCCGCATCACCGCCGAACAGACCCTCTCTGACAATTGGGGCGTGCTGAAAAAGTACAGCTTCGACCTCAAACGCCGGGACGGCAGCTGGCAGCCGCAGACACGTGAGGTCTACGACCGCGGCAACGGCGCGACCATCCTGCTGTACAACCTGGCCCGGCGCACGGTGGTCCTGACGCGGCAGTTCCGCCTGCCGGCGTACGTCAACGAGCACGACGGCTACCTGATCGAGGCCGCGGCCGGCCTGCTGGACAACGCCAGCCCCGAGGAGCGGATCCGTCTGGAAGCAGAAGAGGAGACCGGTTACGCGGTCCGCTCGGTCAAGAAAATCTTCGACGCGTTCATGAGCCCCGGATCGGTCACCGAGCGGATTCACTTCTTCATCGGCGAATACCAGCCCCACGACCGGGTCAGTGACGGCGGCGGTCTGCAGGAAGAGGGCGAGGACATCGAGGTGCTCGAGCTGGGCTTCGATCAGGCCATCGCGATGGTCGACAGCGGCGAAATTGCCGACGGCAAGACCATCATGCTGCTGCAGTACCTGGAGCTGCGATTGATGCGCTGAATGCGGTCGTCGCGAGCGCTGACTGAGGGCTGTAGGCGCTGGACATTGCAAAGGAAGTCGCAGCGGATGACGTTGAGTGCGCTCCATGCGCTCTAGCCCGGATCAGCGTCAGCGCAATCTCACGCCGTACGCTCGCACGATCTTCGAATATTGCGGCAGCGGATGTGGGTAAAGGGTTTGTCGACCTTTCATGTATTTGAGGGAACGTGATCTTGTCGCTGCAGTTTTATTCACTCATAAACAAGATAAATGTTTAGCTGACCGTCAAAGGGATATTGCCAATATGGCCGTTTGGGTAAATAGCGGTCACCCCGACGATTAGAAGTTTGTCGGCTCCAGTTTATATTTCTTCGTCCAGTGTTGACAGGGATGCTTGATTGAGCTTGAGTTTGACTATGTCGAACTCCCCGGAGGACTTGTTCATGAAACTGGCCATCATTGTCATGTGCTGTTTCGTTTCGGCATGCAGTTCCGATAGCTCACTGAATCCCGCAAAAGCAGCGCGTGATCTTGACTTGGTAAAGTCAGGACGATCCAGCGGCATTGTGGACGATGAAAGTTTGCAAAAAGAACAACTCGAAGTATTGTTCAGTCCGTCCGTGGGGCAAGCGGCCAGTCCGGCCTATCGAAATCAGGTTCAATCCCGCCTGCTGGCGAAGTCCGATATTAACTGCAATCAGTTCATCGAGGCCGTGGATACGCGACGTGCCGCCAACAACGTCAGTTTAGGTTTCTTTGCCACGGCCACTGCGACCGCAGCCGCAATAGTTGCAGGCCGCGCCGGACAGAATCTGGCGGGTGTTTCCGCCGTTACTTCCGCGACACAACAATCGATCAATGATGAGATGTTTGCAGGTATTTTAATGCCGAATATTGTAAAAGAAATTCGCACCTCCAGGTCTGTGCTGCGGGATGCCATTTCGTTGAAATTCGGCGAGCCAGTCAGCAGCTACAGTTATTATACGGCGGTCTCGGACGTTATTTATTATCACAATCTGTGCTCGTTGACCGTGGCACTGTCTTCGATCGTCAGTAAAGCCACTGCGCTGGAAGCGCGCAAGACTGTGAGCACGACGGAAATGCTTGCGGCATTGGACGCAGAAATATTAACGACCCGCAACGCAATTTTGAGTAGCGACCTTGGGTTGACTGAAGCGCAGAAAAAACAACTGAGAGAGGACCTGGTAAGGCAATACCAGCGGCGATCTGAGTTGGTGAAGACATTCGCATTGCCAAGCCGATCCGAATCCTCTTCGGAACAAGGGGAAGGCAATGGCAGACTCCCGAGTGCAGATGAGTCCAAAACGGACTTGCCGCCTGCGGGGGGGAAAGGAAACGCCCCGGTTGAACAAAAATCTCCCAATGGAACCGCTGTCACCGGTAAGGCAGGGGCCAGTGGTGGAGCGGTGCCCGAGAAGTCGCTACCCAGGCCCAGCGGTGCAGCGGCGGCAGGTGCCGAACTCTTGCTGAAGTGATGCCGCGCTTTGGTTCCCAACTCCATTCACTGCGGACGCCCGCCGACCGATGACGTTATGTATCGACACCGACACATTTTTTTCACCGCAAAAAATCCCGCCATGCGCTGAGTGGGCTGCATCGTCGCGGCAACGGCCATCCCCGCGCGAGCTTCTGATTCCGGGCATCCCGGCCGTTCTGCCACTGTTTCGCCGCCATCTTGGCGACCTCTCCGCGACATTTCCCATATATCCAAAGTTTCACTAATCGGTAAAATTTCTTACATTGCAATGAGAATCGTTTGCGTTATTCTTCGCGTTCCTTTGTAACCAGGGATGTCGAACAAGATGGATTTTCGTCCTGCAATGAGCCGGCCTGCCAAGCTGCGAGGTGCCTGTGCCGCAGAGGCCTGCGCATCGGTCGATCCTCGTCTGGATGCGTTGATGGGGACGTACCACACCCATCGCGAAGGGCTGATGCGGCTGGCTGCGAAATTCCTCGGCTGTCGCGCCCGCGCGGAAGATGTGGTTCAGGACGCCTTCGTGAAGATGCTCGAAAGCGACCTGGCCTCCACCGAGCCTGCGCGGTACATGTACCGCGTGGTGCGCAACCTGGCGATCGACCGCCTGCGTCGCCAGCGCCTGGAGCGTTACCACGGAAGCGAAAGCGAGCTGGACGAGCAGCCGCGCTTCGAGGTGTCCCCTGAACGCGTGCTGGCCGGGCGCGAATCGCTCACCCAGTTGGTCGGCGCGCTCAACGAGCTGCCCAAGCGCATGCGCATCGTGTTCAACCTCAGCCAGATTCAGGGCTACACCCAGCGTGACGTCGCCAAGGTCATCGGCACTTCGCCCACGATGGTCAATTTCCTCCTGCGCGACACCCTGTCCCACTGCCGCGCGCGCGTGGGCGAGATCTAGGTCTCGTTGAATCGACTGCACTTGTTTCTGCCTTAATTCCCGGAGTCATCCATGAAATTAATTCGTCTGGTCTTCCAGCAATACCGCTGGCCGCTCGCGATGGTGCTGCTGCTGAGCATCAGCAGCGGCCTGTTGAGCGTGGGCGTCATTGCCTTCGTCAATCAGCGCATGATCAGCACCCATGACGGTCTGGGCACCGCGTTGTGGCAGTTCGGCCTGATGCTCGTGTTGCTGCTGGCGCTGGCCTCGGGCGCTTCGCTGTCGCTGACCGCGCTGGGCCATCGCTTCGTTTACGGGCTGCGCCGGGTGATGGTCAAACGTCTGCTGGACACCAACATCGAGCGCATCGAATCCATCGGCGGCGCGAAGATTTTTGCCAGCCTTTCGAGCGACATCCGCGCCGTGACCATGGCGTTCGTGCAACTGCCGGACCTCATCTACGGCACCGTCCTGAGCGTGGCCGCGTTCAGCTACCTGGCCTGGCTGTCGCCTTCGCTGTTCATCACCACGTTGTGCTGGATGGCCTTCACGCTGGGCGTCGGCTGGCTGCTGGTCGGCAAGCTCAACGCGCACATCCGCGCCCTGCGGGAATCGGAGGACAAGCTCTATCAGAGCTATCAGGCGGTGATCGATGGCCGCAAGGAGCTGACCCTCAATCGCGATCGCGCCCGGCGTCTGTACGAAGAAACCTTCGACACCGCGGCCCTGCGTTATCGCGAGCATTTCACCCTGGCCGACCGTTATCACGGGCTTGCCAGCAACTGGGCGAACATCATGGTGCTGGGCACGATCGGTCTGGCGTTCTACCTGGCCAACGGCCTGGGCTGGGCACCCACCGAGGTGGCGGCGACGTATGCGTTGACCGTGCTGTTCATGCGCACGCCGCTGGTGCTGGCGGTGGCAGCGATTCCCGCGCAGATCTCCGGCCGCGTGGCGCTGGACAAGGTCGAATCGCTGGCGCTCGCCGAGCATCACGACAGTTTTGAGGTCGCGCCCAGTCACATCGTCGGCAACTGGCAGACGCTTGAGCTGCGCGACGTCGAGTACCACTACCCGGCGCAGGGCGATGAGCCGGGGTTCGATGTCGGCCCGGTCAATCTGACGCTGCACCGTGGCGAAACCGTTTTCCTGATGGGCGGCAACGGCAGCGGAAAATCCAGTCTGGCGCGTCTGCTCAGTGGGTTGTATCGACCGTCGGCGGGTTCGATTCTGATCGACGGGAAGGTGATTGCCTCAGGCGACTGGCTTGCGTATCGGCATTTGTTCGCCAGCGTCTTCACTGACTTCCATCTGTTTTCCCAGCTGCTGGGCGCCGATGGCCAGGACGCCGACGCCGTGCAGGTCGAGCACTGGCTGGACCAGCTGCACATGAAGCACAAGGTGCAGATCGGCGCCGGTCATCTGCTCGACACGCGCTTCTCGCAAGGGCAGCGCAAGCGTCTCGCACTGCTGCTGGCGCTGCTGGAAAAACGCGACATTCTGCTGCTCGACGAGTGGGCCGCAGATCAGGATCCGTTGTTCCGCCGCTTCTTCTATCGCGAGCTTCTGCCGATGTTCAAGCAGGCGGGTGTCACCGTATTCGCCATCAGCCACGACGATCAGTACTTCGATCTGGCGGACCGTCTGGTGAAGATGGAGTCCGGCCAGCTCAGCGAATTGCAGGGCGATCGCCGCGACAACGCCAGCCGCGATGCGGTGGAAGAAATCGGCGGCGCCTACCGCCTGGAAAATGTAAGCACTTTGTAAATTTTTCATCCGCAGAGACTAAACAGCCGGAAGGCTCAGGCGTCTTTGTAATGATAATCAGTCTTACTCATTCTCGATGCGTGTGAGCTGCCCCTGGCGCCGGCAACTGTCGTTGCTGCCTTGCCGGAACCGATCGCGCATCGCTCCTTACGAGAGGGAAGCATGGAACTCGTCTACGACTACATCGGCATCGGTTTCGGCCCGTCGAACCTGGCGCTGGCTATCGCCACCCAGGAGCATGCACTGCGCAACGGTCTGGCGCCCCAGGTGTGTTTCCTCGAAAAAAAGCCAGCGTTCAACTGGCACGAAGGCATGCTGATCGACGGCTCCACCATGCAGATTTCCTTCCTCAAGGACCTGGTCACCTTACGCAATCCGGCGAGCCGCTTCACCTTCGTCAATTACCTCAAGGAACGCGGTCGTCTGCAGGATTTCATCAACCTCAAGACCTTCTTCCCCACGCGTGAGGAGTACACCGATTACCTCGGCTGGGCGGCGTCGCATTTCAGCGAACAGGCCCACTACGGTGAGGAAGTGATGTCGGTCGAACCGCATTTTCAGGACGGCCGTTTCGTGGCCGTGGACGTGCTGTCGCGGGGCCCGACTGGTAATGTCTCGCGCCGCCGCGCGCGCAATCTGGTGTTCGGTATCGGCGGCATTCCGCAGGCGCCGGCGGCGTTCGATGGCCTGGATGATCCGCGTGTCCTGCACTCGGCCGGCTATCGCGGCGGTATCGAAAAACTGTTGACCAATCGTCCCGGCCCGGTGCGCGTGGCGGTGGTCGGCGGCGGTCAGAGCGCCGCGGAAATCTTCGAGGACCTGGCCACCCGCTTCGATAACGTCGAGGCCTCGCTGATCATCCGCGGCAGCGCGCTGAAGCCTTCAGATGATAGTCCGTTCGTCAACCAGATCTTCAATCCGTCGTTCACCGACACCATTTTCAACCACAGCGAAGAGCGTCGCGGTGCGTTGTTCAACGAGTTCCGCAACACCAACTATTCGGTGGTCGACACCGACCTGATCGAGACCATTTTCCAGCGCATGTATCAGCAGAAAGTGCGGGGTGAGCAGCGTCACCGGTTGCTGACCAATCGCGAAGTGGCGCACGCCGAAGTGGGCGCCGGCGGCATCGAGTTGTTCCTGCGCGACGCGCCCCATGACGAGACGCACAGCGAGTCGTTCGACGTCGTGGTGCTGGCCACCGGTTACCGACGCGACTATCACCTGGAGCTGCTGGCCGGTCTGCAGGATTACGTGCAAGGCGCCGGCGTCGACCGTCACTACCGCCTGCCACTGCGTCCGGGCAGCGAGGCGGGGATCTTCCTGCAGGGTTGCTGCGAGGAAAGTCACGGCCTGAGCGACACGCTGCTGTCGGTGCTGGCGGTGCGCTCTCAGGAAGTGGTCGAGTCGATCTTCGCCGATTGCGAGCAGCCCTGTTCGAGCCGACCGGCGCAGACCGAGCGGGTGGCGCTGAAGCTGGCGCGCTGAGTCGGCGCGCCACGCCAGAGCCGTCATGACGGTGGCCGTCCAGGCCACCGAATTCCTTTTCACAACGTTGCGGGCCAGGCCGTCGGGCCGTCCGTGGGTTGAGCCTTGCCGAAACAAATAGGTGAAAGAATGAAATCCATACGAGATCAGGCCGCGCATTTTCCCGAACTGGTGGGCCTTTATGCGCAGAGCCAGCCGGACCGGATTGCCCTTCGACACATCGTCCACGAAGACCAGGAACCGCTGCTGACCAGCTACGCGCAGCTGGATACGCAGGCGCGCTCGATTGCCGGGCTGTTGCAGCACCACCTGGGAACCCGTGGTGGCGAGCGATGTGTGCTCATTCTGCCGACCGGTGCGGATTACGCAGCGGCGTTTCTCGGTTGCCTGTATGCCAATGTCATCGCGGTGCCGGCATTCGCGCCGGAGTACAACCGCCAGACCCATCTGGACCGCCTGACCGGTATCCTTCACGACGCGGCGCCGGGCATGGTGCTGGGCCGTCGCGAAGATCTGGATAAATTCCAGCACCTGCTGCAGCCCTTCATGCCGGCTGGCGGGCGCTTCGTCGCCATCGAAGAGGTGCACGGCTGGCAGGGCCAATTTCAGCCGTCGCTGATCGACACGTCGTCGCTGGCGTTTCTGCAGTACACCTCGGGTTCGACCAGTGCGCCGAAAGGAGTGATGGTTTCCCACGACAACCTCATGGCCAACGAACTGGCGATGGCACGGCACTTCGTCACCGATGCCTCGACCGAAAGCTGGGTCAGCTGGCTGCCGCTGTATCACGACATGGGCCTGATGTGCGGACTTCTGTTGCCGCTGTACTACGGCGGTACGCTGACCCTGATGTCGCCAAACTACTTCCTCGGCCGTCCGGCGCGCTGGCTCGAAGCGATGAGCCGGTACCACGGCACCTTCTCCGGCGGCCCGGATTTCGCTTACCGCCTGTGCGTGGAGCGAATCAAGCCAGCGGCGGTCGAGCATCTTGATCTGCAAGGCTGGAGCCTGGCGTTTTCCGGTTCCGAGCCGATCCGCATCGCGACCCTGGACGCCTTCAGCGAGCACTTTGCCCCGGCCGGTTTCGATCGCCGCGCCTTGACGCCCAGCTACGGTCTGGCCGAGGCGACGCTGTATGTCAGCGCCGCAGAACGTGAGGTGCCGTTCGGCATCAGGCACTTCGATGGCAGCCAGTTGGCGGCAGGAGACGCTGAAGAAGCGGTGTTCGCCCGGCAGCGTTCCACCAGCCGCTTGCCCGGCTGTGGCTGGTGCCGCCCGGATCACGACCTGCGCATTGTCGACCCCGCGACTCAGCAGGTTCTGCAGGCCGGGCAGGTCGGCGAAGTGTGGATCGCAGGCCCCAGCGTCGCCCAGGGTTACTGGCAGAACGCCGAAGCCACCGCCGCCACCTTCGTACAGGCAGACGGCAAGCGCTGGCTGCGCAGCGGCGATCTGGCGATCGCCAGTGAAGGCGAGCTGTTCATCACTGGCCGCCTGAAGGACCTGATCATTCTCAACGGCCAGAATCTTTACCCGCAGGACATCGAGCAGGCGCTGGAGAAGAGCGTGGAGTTGCTGCGCCGTGGCCGCATCGCGGCGTTCCCGGTGACCGACGAGCAGGGCGCCGAAGGGGTGGGGCTGGCGTTGGAAATCAGCCGCAACGTGCGCCGTCTGATGAAGCCGCAGATGATTTGCGATACGGTGCGCGACGCGGTCTCCGAGCTGTTTCTGGTGGCGCCGAAAGTCATCGTGCTGCTGGAACCCGGCGCCTTGCCGCGCACCACCAGCGGCAAGCTGCAGCGCGCCGCCTGCCGCAGCGGTTGGCAGGACGGCAGCCTCGACAGTTTCGCGATCTGGCAGGACGGGCGTCTGCTCGATGCGCCGATCGAAGAGGGCACCGGCGAGGCGACGCCGCTGTTGCCGCAGGTGGTTGCGGCGTGGGCCGAAGTGCTCGGCAAACAGGGCCTGGGCGCCGACGATCATTTCTTCGCCCGTGGCGGTGACTCGGTGAGTGTGGTGCAGGTGCTGTCGCGCCTGAACGCCGAACTGGGCCTGAAACTTGCGCCTGCTCACCTGTTCGAACACCCGACGCTGGGCGCCTTCAGTGCCCATGTCGCCAGCCAGACGCTCAGCCCGGAACGCCCGCAGGCCGTGGCGCGGATTTCTCGGGACACGCCTGCGGAGCAATCCTTCGCGCAGCAGCGCCTGTGGTTCCTTGCCCAACTGGAACCCGACAGCAGCGCCTATCACCTGTGTGGCCAGTTGAGTCTGAGCGGCACCATCGATGACCTTGCCCTGCAGCGCAGTCTTGACGACCTGGTCGCCCGGCATGAAAGCCTGCGCACCACGTTCGCCATCGATGCCGATGAACGGCTGGTGCAGCACGTTCACGCGGCGCAACCGGTGGCCGTCGAGCGCCATGACCTGAGCCGCCACGCGCAACCGCTCGAAGCCCTGGGCGAACTGGCTAGGGCCGCCGTCGAGCAGCCCATGGACCTGCAGACCGGGCCGTTGTGGCGGGTGATCAACGTGCGTCTGGCGCCGGACCAGCAGCAACTGGTGCTGGTGTTGCACCACATCATTTCGGACGGCTGGTCGGTGCAGGTCCTTCTCAAGGACTTCGCTGCGCTGTACAGCGCCTGCGCCGAGGACCGGACTCCGACGCTGACGCCGCTGCCGATTCAGTACGCCGATTTCGCCGCCTGGCAACGTGAGCGCCTGGCTGGCGGCGAAGGCCAGCGTCAACTCGACTATTGGCGTGAGCGCCTGGGCGACACCCATCCGGTGCTGACCCTGCCGAGCGACCGTCCCCGTCCGGCGCAGCAAAGCCATCGCGGCGCGCGTTACGCCCTCGCGTTCGATGCTGCGTTGAGTCAGGGCCTGCGCGAGCTGGCGGCGAGCCACGGCGCCACCTTGTTCATGGTCATGCTCGCGGCCTACAAGACCCTGTTGCATCGCTACAGCAGCCAGACCGATCTGCGCGTCGGTGTGCCGGTGGCCGGGCGCACCTGCGCCGAGGCCGAGGGGCTGATCGGACTGTTCGTCAACACGCTGGTGCTGCGCACGGACGTCTCTGCGCAGCAGCCCTTCAGTACGCTGATCGAGGGGGTCAAGGACGCGGCGCTGGGCGCGCAGAATCATCAGGACCTGCCGTTCGAGCAACTCGTCGAAGCCTTGGGCGTGACCCGAGATCTCAGCCACAACCCGCTGTGTCAGGTGAAGTTCACTCAGCAGTTCCCGCTGCCGCAGAACCTGGAAATGGCCGGCATGCGCATGGACGTCAATCAGTTGGATGACTTCTCGGCGCACTTCGATCTGGGGCTGGACATTACTGACACCGCCGAAGGCATACAGGCGGTATTCACTTACGCCTGCGACCTGTTCGATGAGCCTCGCATTGCAGGTTTCGCCGCCGATCTGCTGCGCATCTGCGCGCAGGTGGTGGCTCAGCCACAGCGTCACCTGGGCGACTTGCAGGTGGCGGCCGTGCCGTCGCGGCTGCAGGCTGAAACGCTGGCATTCCCAGGCAGCGACGTGCTGACGCTGTGGGACGCCAGTGTCCGCTCGCAGCCCGGCCATCCGGCGCTGCGCAGCGAGGCACACAGCGTGGACTTCCAGACCGTGGAGGCCGACGCCAATCGACTGGCTCAGTACCTGCGCTCGGTCGGTGTCGGTCCTGAAAGCCGCGTCGGCGTGGTGCTGGAGCGCTCGGTAGAGTTCGTCGTCGGTCTGCTGGCGATCCTCAAGACTGGCGCGGCCTATGTGCCGATGGACCCGAAATGGCCGGCAGAACGTCAGGCCTTCGTGCTGGCCGATAGCGGTGCGCGCGGGTTGCTCAGTGATGCCCCGGCGCCTGGCGGTTTCACCGGCGAAGTCATCGGCATGGACGCCCACGCTGCATGGCGTTCACTGCCTGCTGCAGCGCTGCATGGGCGTCTGCATCCCGAGCAGGCCGCGTACCTGATCTACACCTCCGGCACCAGTGGCACGCCGAAAGGCGTGGTCATCAGCCATGCTGCGCTGGCCGATTACGTTCAGGGCCTGCTCAAACGTCTGGACCTGTCATCTGAGGCGAGCATGGCGATGGTTTCCACGGTCGGTGCCGATCTGGGCCATACCGTGTTGTTCGGCGCGCTGTGTTCGGCACGCACGCTGCACCTGATCAGCCCTGAACGCACCAACGACGCCGACCGTTTTGCCGCTTACATGGCCGAGCACTCGGTGGGCGTGCTGAAGATCGTGCCGACGCACCTGAGCGGTCTGCTGCAGGCCGCAAATGCCGCCGACGTTCTGCCCGAACAGGCGCTGATTCTCGGCGGCGATGCATTGCCCTGGGCGCTGGTGTCACAGGTCCAGCGCTTGAAACCGGGCTGCCGCGTGATCAACCATTACGGCCCGACCGAGACCGCAGTCGGCGTGCTGAGCAATGAACTGACGCACGCCGGTGGCGCTGCGCAAACCGCGCCGATTGGCCGCCCGCTGCCGAATGCGCGAGCGATGATCCTCAACGATCAGCTGGAGCCAGTGGTGCAGGGCGACATCGGCGAGCTGTACATCGGCGGACCGGGTCTGGCTCGCGGCTATCACGACCGACCTGGCATGACGGCGGCGGTGTTCATTCCCGATCCAGTCGGCTCGGGCAGCCGTCTCTACCGCAGCGGTGACCGCGCGCGCCTGCTGGCTGACGGGCAGATCGAGTTCCTCGGTCGCGCCGACGATCAGGTCAAGGTTCGCGGCTACCGTGTGGCACTGGGTGAAATTGCCCAGCGCCTGCGCCAGCTGGATGGCGTGCGTGATGCGCACGTGCGGGTCGACGATCGCGGCCAGTTGATCGCCTATGCGTTGACCGAGAAGGCGGCACACACCGACGGCGACAGCCTGCGGGCGCGCCTCGCGGAGCACCTGCCCGATTACATGCTGCCCAGCCATGTGCTGACGCTGGAGACTTTCCCGCTGACGGCCAACGGCAAGCTCGATCACCACGCATTGCCGACGCCGAACGTGACGTCGCAGACTTTCGAAGCCCCCCACGATGGCGTCGAGGCGACCCTCGCTGCGCTCTGGGAAAAGGCCCTGAACGTCGAGTCCGTAGGCCGTCACGACAACTTCTTTACCTTGGGCGGCGACTCGATTCTCAGCCTGCAGATCATCGCCCGGGCTCGCCGTCAGGGGATTCGCCTGACACCCAAACAGCTCTTCGAAAAGCAGACCATCGCCGAGCTGGCGCAGGTGGCGGTGCTGGCCGATGCCAAGCCTGCCGCAGCCGCATCCACGCCAGCGGTTGCCCCGCGGGATTTCGCCCTGACGCCGATTCAGGCACGTTTCTTCAGCCTGCCGATGGCGCAGCGCTCGCACTGGAACCAGTCACTGTTGCTGAACCTGCCGCAGGCGCTGGACGTGACGGTGCTGGGGCAAGCGCTGGGGCTGTTGCTGGTGCAACACGACAGCTTGCGCCTGAGCTTCCATCAGGGTGACGACGGGCAATGGCTGCAGCGCTATCGCGACAGCGAAACCGTCGACCGCGTGCTCTGGACCTGTGAGCTGAGCCGTGAAGAAGACCTTGCCTCACTGAGCGACGAAGCCCAGCGCAGCCTGAACATCGAGACCGGTCCGCTGGTGCGCGTGGTTCATGCTCGGCTGCCGTCAGGCGAGGGGCGTCTGCTGCTGGCGATTCATCACCTGGCCGTTGATGGCGTGTCCTGGCGCGTGCTGCTGGAAGACCTGCAGCACGTTTACAGCCGTCTGGCCGCCGGACACAGCGCCACGATGGCGGAGAAAACCGCCAGCTTCCAGAGCTGGTCAAACGCCCTCCACGCTCGGGCCCGCAGCCCGGAACTGGCCGCTCAATTGCCGTACTGGCAAGCGCTGGACGCCGCCGAAGCCTGCCTGCCAGGCGACACCTCGATTGAAAGCCGGGTCGGCGACGGTCAGACCGTCGACCTGACAGTGGGCGCGGACGACACCCGGCGCCTGCTCAGTGAAGCCCCGGCGGCGTATCGCACACGCATCGACGACCTGTTGCTGGCGGCGCTGTCCCAGGCGCTGCAGCAATGGACCGGACGCCGTCGTCACGTCATCAGTCTCGAAGGCCATGGCCGCGAGGATGCCAGCGGCGCGCTGGACCTGAGCCGCAGCGTCGGCTGGTTCACCAGCCTGTATCCGGTAGCGTTGCAAGCCGGTGACGACGTGGTCGCCACGCTCAAGTCGGTCAAAGAGGCCGTGCGTGCCGTGCCCGACAAAGGCCTGGGTTATGGCGTGCTCAAATACCTGACTGGTGCCGACTTGCCTGAACTCACAGGGCAGGGCGTGACCTTCAACTATCTGGGCCGTTTCGACGACGCCGAAGGGGTGCGGTTTGCACGAGCGGAACAGACCCCCGGCCATCTGCGCGACCCGCAAGGCCCATTGGCCAACGCGCTGGCGGTGGACGGGCAGGTTCGCGACGGCCAGTTGCAGCTTCACTGGACCTACAGCCACGCGCGTTTCAGTCGTGACAGCATCGAGCAACTGGTGGCGCTGTACCGCGAGCAATTGTCGCTGCTCATCGCCCACTGCAGCGATGAGCGCCACGGCGGCGTGACGCCGTCGGACTTCCCGCTGGCAGGGCTCGATCAGGGCCAGCTCGATGCGCTGGCAATCGCTGCGCGGGACATCGAAGACATCCTGCCGCTGGCGCCGATGCAGCAGGGGATCCTGTTGCACAGCCTGCTGGAACAGGGCAACGGCATCTATCTGATGCAGGATCAGTACGCCGTCGGCAGCCACGTGGATTTCGACGCATTCAAGTTCGCCTGGCAGCAAGTGGTGCAGCGTCATCCGGCCCTGCGCACGGCGTTCCATGGCCTGGAAAGTGGCGTGCAGCGTCAGGTGGTGATGCGTCGCGTGCCGTCGGTGGCGCAACTGATCGACCTCAGTCATTTGCCTCGCGCGGCTGCCGAAGCGGAGCTGGACGAATTGCTCGCCGCCGAGCGTGAGCAGGGCTTCGATTTCGCCCGGGCGCCGTTGCTGCGCCTGCGTCTGGTGAAGTTCGGCGAGGCGGATTTCCGCATCGTGCAAAGCCATCACCACGCGCTAATCGACGCCTGGTGCCGCGGCCTGATGCTCACTGAATTCTTCGCCCATTACCGCGCGTTCCTCGACGGTCGCCAGGTCAGCCTCCCGGCGGCGCGGCCGTACCGTGACTTTCTTGCCTGGCTGGCCGAGCAGGACGAAGCGCTCAGCCGCGATTACTGGCGCAACGCCCTGGCCGGTTTCACCGACGTCACACCGTTGCCCTACCGCCACAGCCCGCAAAGTCACCTGCAGCGCGAATCGCAGATGCGCGATGTCACGCTGGCGCTGGGCAGCGGGCAAACCACGAAGCTGGCCGAGCAGGCGCGGCAGTATCGTCTGACTGCCAACACCTTCGTGCAGGCCGCCTGGGCGCTGTTGCTGATGCGCCATGCCGACCGCGACGAAGTGCTGTTCGGCGTGACGGTCGCCGGTCGTCCGACCGAGCTTGAGGGGATCGAAGGGGCCTTGGGCCTGTTCATCAATACCTTGCCGCTGCGCATCAAGCGTCCGGGCGTCGGGGCTTCTGCGCTTGAACTGCTCAACGCGCTGCAAGGCCAGAACGCCGAGATGCGTCAGCACGAACACCTGTCCCTGGCAGACATTCAGCTGCTGGCCGACACACCGCGCGGGCAGCCGTTGTTCGACAGCCTGTTCGTCTTCGAAAACGTTCCGTTGGGCGCCGAGGTTCAGCAGGCCGTGAACGAATACCGGATCAATCCGCTGGCAAACCGTACTCACACCAACTACCCGTTGACGGTGGTGCTGCTGCCCGGCGAGTCGCTGCAATTGCAGCTCACTTATGACAGCCGACACTTCAACGACGCCGACATGACCTCGCTGGTCGGGCATTTCCGTCGCCTGCTCACGCAGCTGATCGACGATCCGCAGCAGACCCTCGATCAGTTGCAGGTGCTGGACCAGGCCGAGCGCGAGCAGTTGCTGGCGCAGGGGCGCGGAGCGCTTGAGACGCATTGGTACGGCATCAGTTATCTGGAGCGTTTCGAGGCGCGCGTGCTCGCCCACCCGGCGCGGGAAGTGGTGCGCTGTCAGGGCCAGAGCCTGACCTACGATGAACTCAACCGCGATGCCAACCGCATCGGTCACGGCCTGATCGCCGCCGGTGTGCAGGGCGATGACGTGGTGGCGCTATTCGCCCCGCGCGGTCTGCCGCTGCTGAGCATGATCATCGGCGCGTTCAAGGCCGGCGGTGCCTATCTGGCACTGGACGATCGTCACCCGGCCGGCCGCAGCGCGCGCATGCTGGGCAGCAGTGCCGCGCCGGTGTTGCTGACGCCCCTTGACTGCCTGGCTCAGGTCGAGGCGATTCTGGCGCTGGCACAGGCCAGGCCGCGCGTGCTGATTCTCGAAGACCTGCTCGCCAGCACCGCCGACAGCAATCCGGGCCGCTACGCCAGTGCCGAGCAACTGGCCTACGTGATTTACACCTCCGGCTCCACGGGCGAGCCGAAAGGGGTGATGGTCAACCAGCGCGGCATGCTCAACAACCAGATGTCCAAGCTGCCGTATCTGCGCCTGGGCGAGGGCGACGTGATTGCCCAGACAGCCGCCACCGGTTTCGATATTTCCGTCTGGCAGTTCCTCACCGCGCCGCTGTTTGGCGGACGCGTGGAGATCCTTCCGGACGCCGTGGTGCACGACCCGCAACGCCTGCTGGAAGAGGTCGTGGTCAATCAGATCACGGTGCTCGAATGCGTGCCCGCGGTGATCGACGGCATGCTCGCCGTGGCGCCGCACAAGCTCGATGCGTTGCGTTGGTTGCTGCCGACCGGTGAAGCGTTGACCGTGGATCTGGCCACGCGCTGGTTTGCCCGCTACCCGAACGTGCCGATGGTGAACGCCTACGGCCCGGCCGAATGCGCCGACGACGTCGCCTTGCATACGCTGACCGCCGCACCTGCGGCCAAGACGAACATGCCGATCGGGCGTGCGACCGATAACAACCGTTTGTATGTACTGGATTCCAGCCTGCAACTGGCGGCGCCGGGTGTGGTGGGTGAGTTGTACATCGGCGGCATCGGTGTGGGTCGCGGTTATGCCGCTCGGCCCGGGCTGACCGCCGAGCGTTTCCTGCCCGATCCTTTCGGCGAGCCGGGCGCACGCCTGTATCGCAGCGGCGATCTGGCCCGCTGGAATGCCGACGGTGTACTGGAGTACGTCGGCCGTGCCGACTTCCAGGTGAAGATCCGCGGCCAGCGCATCGAGCTGGGCGAGATCGAAAGCGTGCTGCTGGCGCAACCGGCCGTGCGCGACGCGGTGGTCAGCGCGCAGCCGACTCCCCACGGTCCGCAACTGGTGGCGTATGTGGTCGGCGAGCCGCAGCAGCGTCTGTCGGCCGACGTGCTGAAGACCGCGCTGGCGCTGGAGCTGCCGGCGTTCATGGTGCCGGCCCAAGTGATGCTGCTCGAACGCCTGCCGCGCAACGCCAACGGCAAGCTCGACCGCAAGGCGCTGCCGGCGCCTGATTGGCAGGCCCGCCGTTTCGAGGCGCCTCGCGGCGAGCGCGAAGAGATTCTCGCCGAGCTGTGGCAAAGCCTGCTGAAAGTCGAGCGGGTCGGTCGCGACGACAACTTCTTTGAACTGGGCGGGCATTCGCTGCTGGCAACACGGCTGTTGTCGCGCATTCGCGAGCGCCTGGGCGTGAGCATTCCACTGGCCCAGGCCTTCGAGGCCACCACCATCGCCGCGCAGGCCGCCCTGATCGACACCTTGCAGGGGCAGACCCTGACACTCGACCGGCTCGATGCCCTGGACGAGTTAATGAATGAGCTGGAGGAAAGCAACTGATGTCGCAACCGAGCATGACTTCGCAAAGCAAGCTGCAGGCACTGGCTACCCGCTTCCTCAGCCTGGGCGCGGCCCAGCGCCGGCTGTTTCTGGGCAAGCTGCGCGAACAGGGGCTGGATGCGTCGGCCTTGCCGATTCCTTCGGGCGTGGCCGGCGAGCGCAGTCCGACGTCGTTTTCCCAGCAACGCCTGTGGTTCCTCGAACAGCTGGAACCGGGTAACAGCACTTATCACCTGCCGGGTGCGCTGCGGCTCGAAGGCACGCTGGACATCGCAGCCGTGCAGTCAGCGTTCGAGCGCGTGGCTGAGCGGCACGCCAGCCTGCGCACGGTATTTGCCACGGCCGAAGACGGCACGCCGGAGCAAGTGATTCAGCCGCGCCAGGCGTTGCCCTTCGAGCAGCTCGAGGCCGCTGACGAAGAGGCGTTGCAGCGGCTGGCGGATGCCTTCGCCCGTCGCCCGTTCGATCTGGCGCAAGGGCCGCTCTGGCGCGTGGCACTGGTCAGGCGCGCTGTCGATGAGCATGTCTTGCTGGTCTGTCTGCATCACATCATCGCTGATGGCTGGTCGATTCAAGTGCTGTTGCTCGACTTCGTTCAGGCCTATCGCGCCTCGCTTCAGGGTGACGATCAAGCGCTGCCCGCGCTGGCCCTGAACTACGCCGACGTTGCCCTGTGGCAGCGAGCATGCCTGGACGCAGGTGAGGGTGATCGCCAGTTGGAATACTGGAAGCAGCAGCTCGGCGATGAGCCGCCGGTACTGGAACTGCCCGCCGACCGGCAGCGCCCCGCACGTCAGAGTTTTCGCGGCGCGCGCCTGCCGTTCAGCTTCGAAGCGGCGTTGTCCGGTCGCCTGCGTGAGCTGGCGAAACAGCGTGGGGTGACCGTGTTCACGGTGATGCTGGCGGCTTATCAGGTGCTGCTGCAGCGCCTGAGCGGCCAGACCGATCTGCGCATCGGCGTACCGATTGCCGGTCGGCAGCGCGCCGAAACCGAAGGCTTGATCGGCTTCTTCGTCAACACCCAGATCCTGCGCGGCGAGGTCAGCGCCGGCGCCACATTCAATCAGATCATCGACAACGTGCGCGTCACATCCCAAGGCGCGCAGGCCAATCAGGACCTGCCTTTCGAGCAGTTGGTCGATGCCTTGGCGCCTGAGCGCAGCCTGAGCCACAACCCGCTGTTCCAGGTGCTGTACAACCATCAGCAACGTCAGGACGAAGCCCTGCAGTTGATGCCTGGCCTGAAGGCGACCCTGATGCCGCTGGACAGCGGCAGCGCGCAGTTCGATCTGGCTTTGCACACGTGGGAAAACGCCGCGGGTGAACTGGCGGGTAACTGGAATTACGCCACCGACCTGTTCGAGCACGCCAGCATCGAGCGCCTGCATCAGCGTTTCGTGCAGCTGTTTGCGCAGCTGCTCGAACAGCCCGACGCGGCGATTGGTGACTTCGAACTGCTCGATGCGCAGGACCGCGCGCAACTGGCGCAGGCCAACGACACGGCGCGGGATTGGGCTGCGGATGATTGCGTTGTGCATCGCGTCTTTGAACGCCTGGCGCAGCAGCACCCGGACCGCGAGGCCCTGCGCTGTGGCGATCAGGTGCTGACCTATCGGCAACTGGATCAGCGTGCGAATCAGCTGGCGCATTACCTGCGCGGGCAGGGCGTGGGCCGGGAATCGCTGGTCGGCGTTGCGGCGTTGCGCTCCGTCGAGATGGTTGTGGCGCTGTACGCCGTGGTCAAGGCGGGTGCTGCGTATGTGCCGCTGGACCCGGAATACCCGCTGGATCGTCTGCGCTACATGCTCGAAGACGCCGGTATTGCGCTGCTGCTGAGTCATGATGCAGTCATCGACGATCTGCCGGCCGTAGACGGTTTGCAGGTGCTGAATCTGGATCGTCTGGATCTCGCCGATCAGCCCACCACCGCGCCGAACGTCGAAATCCATCCCGAGCAGCTGGCGTACATGATCTACACCTCGGGTTCGACCGGTAAACCGAAGGGCGCGGGCAACACCCACGCTGCGCTGTTCAACCGGCTGGCCTGGATGCAGGACGCTTACGCCCTCGACGCGTCCGATGCCGTGCTGCAAAAGACCCCGTTCAGCTTCGACGTCTCGGTCTGGGAGTTCTTCTGGCCGCTGATGGTGGGCGCTCGGCTGGTCATGGCCCAGCCGGGCGATCATCGCGATCCGGCGTTGCTCACTGCGTTGATCGAACAGCATCAGATCAGCACGTTGCACTTCGTGCCGTCGATGCTCGCTGCGTTCATGGCCCAGGATGATTTGTCCGGCTGTGCCTCGCTCAAACGCATCGTCTGCAGCGGTGAAGCGCTGCCCGCAGACCTTGCCCGCGACACCTTGCAGCGGCTGCCGAACGCGGGCCTGTTCAACCTCTACGGCCCGACCGAAGCGGCCATCGACGTCACCCACTGGACCTGCCGCGATGAGTCCGGCGCTGGCGTACCGATCGGGCGCCCGATTGCCAACCTGCACATCCACATCCTCGACAGCCGCCTGAACCCGCAACCGATCGGCGTGCCGGGCGAGCTGTACATCGGTGGCGCCGGCCTGGCCCGGGGATACCACCAGCGCCCTGGCCTGACCGCCGAGCGTTTTGTCGCGAGTCCCTTCGGCCACGGCGAGCGGCTGTATCGCACCGGCGACCTGGCCCGCTGGCGTGCCGACGGCGCGGTGGATTACCTCGGTCGGCTCGGTCACCAGATCAAGCTGCGCGGTCTGCGGGTGGAAATCGGCGAAATCGAATCGGCGCTGCTGGACCATCCGGCGGTGAGCGAAGCGGTCGTGGTCGCGCGTCAACTCAGCACCGGCATGCAGCTGGTCGGCTATCTGGTCCTGGAAAGCCTGGGCGCCGATGCCTTCGACGAAGAACAGCTGCGCAGCCAGTTGAAACAGCGCCTGCCGGACTACATGGTCCCGGCGCATCTGGTCACGCTGGAACAATTCCCGCTGTCGGCCAACGGCAAGCTCGATCGCAAGGCATTGCCCGAACCTCAGTTGCAACAACGCGCCTTCGAAGCGCCACTGGCCGGCGTGGAAAGCGCATTGGCCGAGCTCTGGCAGGACCTGCTCAGCGTCAAGCAGGTGGGGCGTCAGGACAACTTCTTCGAGCTGGGTGGCGATTCGATCCTCAGTCTGCAGATCGTCTCCCGCGCCAAGAAACGCGGGATTCAACTGTCGCCACGGCAGATGTTCGAGCGCCAGACCATCGCCGAACTGGCGCAGGTCGCTCAGGTGCTGGACCGCGACGCAGCGGTGGCGCAGGCGCGCATCGAATTCAACCGCGACATCCCGCTGACGCCGATTCAGCACGGGTTCTTCGAGCAACCCATGAGTCGCCGCGCCCACTGGAACCAGTCGTTGCTGCTGACGCCGGGCGAAGCCCTGCAAGTGCCCGCTCTGGCGCAGGCGCTGCACGCGCTGATCAGCAGGCACGATGCCTTGCGCATGAGCTTCGTGCGTCTGGACAACGGTCAGTGGCAGCAGCGTTATCGCCCTGAAACTCATCCGGATGCTGATCGCGCAGAACCCGTCGATGCGCTGCTGTGGCAGCGTGAAGTGAGCGCCGATCAGCTGACCGAAGCCTGCGACGAAGCCCAGGCCAGCCTTGATCTCAAGGACGGTCCGTTGCTGCGCGCTGTGCATTTCAAACTGGCCGACGGCGGCGAGCGTTTGTTGCTGGTGGTGCATCATCTGGTGGTGGATGGCGTGTCCTGGCGCGTCCTGCTCGAAGACCTGCACAACGCCTACCATCAGGCCCAGGCCGGTCTGGATATCGATCTGGGCGACAAGGGCCTGTCGTTTCAGCGCTGGGCCAATCGCTTGCTGGACTTCGCCTACAGCGATGCCGTTCTGGCCGAAGCCGATTACTGGCGCGACCTGCCTGCCGCGCCGCCACTGCCGTGCGCCAACCCGAGGGGCAGTGCGCAGCAGAGTGTGGTGCAACAGCTTCAGTTGCAGCTGGACGAGGCGCACACTCAGGCGCTGCTCAGCGAAGCGCCGGCCGCCTATCGCACGCAGATCAACGACTTGCTGCTGACCGCGCTGACGCGGGCGATGGCCTACTGGAGTGGTGAATCCCGCGCGTTGATCGCGCTCGAGGGGCATGGTCGCGAGGACCTGTTCGAGGGCCTCGACCCGTCGCGCACCGTCGGTTGGTTCACCAGCCTGTACCCGGTCAGCCTGCAGGCCCACGACGATCTCGATGCGGCGCTCAAACACACCAAGGAAACCCTGCGCGCGGTGCCTCATGGCGGCCTTGGTTATGGCTTGCTGCGTTACCTGCGCGGTGAAGCCTTGCCGGCGCTGGACGGCTGCGTGCTGTTCAACTACATGGGCCGTGTGCAGGACAGCAGCGGTCTGTTCATGCTCGCCGAGGAGAGCAGCGGCGCACAGCGCGCCGCCGATGCGCCTCTGGGCTGTGAGTTGTCCATTGACGCCCAGGTGCGCGATGGCCGTTTCAGCCTGACGTGCAGCTACAGCGGCGAGCGTCACGAGGCGGCCTCCATTCAACGCCTGCTCGATGCCTACGCCGACGCACTGGACGAGGTCATCGAGCACTGCCGCAGTCATTCGGCGGTGACGCCGTCGGACTTCCCGTCGCTGGACCTGACTCAGGCGCAACTGGATGCATTGCCGGGCGCGGCGCGCGACATCGAGCAGCTGTACCCGCTGACGCCCATGCAGCAAGGCCTGCTGTTCCACAGCGAGCTGGCCCAGACCCAAGGCGCCGATGATGCCCGAGATCTGTACATCAACCAGGTGGCGCTGGACATCGATCACCTCCCGCTGACGCGCTTCAAATCGGCGTGGGCCGCTGCCGTTCAGCGTCACCCGATTCTGCGCGCGTCCTTCCTGCGTCTGGCCGGCAGCCAACAGCCCGTGCAACTGATTCGTCGTGATGCGGCGCTGGTGGTTCGCGAACTGGAACTGCGCAGCGGCTCGCGGGCGTTGGCCGAGGTGCTCGCGGCGGAGCGGGAAACGCCGTTCCACTTGCACGAAGCGCCGCTGATGCGCGTGCTGCTGGTGCGTCAGAACGAAACACTGTGGAAACTGGTGTGGACCTTCCACCATATCCTGCTCGATGGCTGGAGCAGCGCGGCGGTGCTGGGCGAAGTGATCCAGACGGCCATGTCCGACACTGCGCCGATGCCTGCCGGGCACTATGGCGATTACGTGCAGTGGTTGCTCAGCCGCGATGCGCAGCACAGCGCGAATTTCTGGCAGCAGCATTTGGCCGGATTCGAGCAGCCGACCCTGATGGCCGCAGCCCTGACCGCGCCGACGTCGGCCACCGGCGAGCCACTGCCCGCGCAGGTGCTGGTCAGGTCGATGGACCTGGACAGCGCGCTTTTGCACAGCGCAGCCCGTCGTCAGCGCGTGACCGTCAACACGCTGATACAGGCGGTCTGGGTCTTGCTGTTGCAGCGTTACACCGGGCAAAAGCGCGTCGCGTTCGGCGCCACGGTGTCGGGCCGTTCGGCGCAGGTGCCGGGCATCGAGCGCATGCTCGGCCTGTTCATCAACACGCTGCCGCTGGTGCAGGCGCCGGAATCGCAGCAGAAGGTCGGCGACTGGCTCAACGCCTTGCAAGCGCACAACCTTGAACTGCGTGAACACGAACACACGCCGCTGTTCGAAGCGCAGCGCTACGCCGGGCACGCCGGGCGTGACCTGTTCGACAGCCTGGTGGTGTTCGAGAACTACCCGGTGGATGCCGTGCTGCGCGACAAGCAGGCAGGCGGCGTCAACCTTGGCTCGGTGGAGTTGAGCGACAAGACCCACTACCCGTTGAGCCTGGCGGTGGTGGCGGGGGAGCGGGCACACATCCACGTCAACTACCACAGCAACGTGTTCAGCGCGGACCAGATCGACCGTCTGTGCGGCCATTTCCAGAAACTGCTGGATGGCCTCTGCCGCTTCCCCGAGGCGAGTGTCGGCGATCTGTCGATGCTCACCGAGCGTGACGTCAGTGAGATGCACGCCTGGAACCGGCCGCCGTTCTCGCCCTACGCCGATCGCCCGATCCACGAACTGATCGCCGACCACGCCCGTCTGCGTCCCGACGCCATCGCCCTGGTGCATGGCGAGCAGCGCCTGACCTTTGCCGAGTTCGATCGTCGTGCCAACCAGCTCGCTCATGCCCTGAGGGCGCGCGGCATCGGCACCGAAGTGCGCGTGGCCATTGCCATGGAGCGCGGCGTCGACCTGTGGCTGGCGTTCTTCGCGGTGCTCAAGGCCGGCGGCGCGTACATACCGCTCGATCCGGATTACCCAACCGAACGCCTGCGCTACATGCTCGAAGACGGCGGCGTGAAGCTGCTGATTTCCCACGACGCGGCACTGGATCGCGTGCCGGTGGGCGACGTGCCGCTGCTCAATCTGGATCAGCTGGACGTCTCGGCTGAACCGCACTCCGCGCCGGAGGTGGTGATTCATCCGCAGCAACTGGCTTACCTGATCTACACCTCGGGGTCGACCGGCAAGCCCAAAGGCGCGGCCATCGCCCACGGCGACATCTCGATGCACATCCAGACCATCGGCGAGCGTTACCGCTTCACCGCGGAAGACCGCAAGTTCCACTTCTTGTCGATCAGCTTCGATGGCGCCCACGAAGGCTGGATGATGCCGATGTGTTACGGCGCCCGCGTGGTGCTGCGCGATCAGGAGCTGTGGAGCGTCGAGCAGACCTACGACACGCTGATTCGCGAAGGCATCACCGTCGCGTCGTTCCCGCCGAGCTACCTGCGCCAGTTGTCCGACTGGGCCGGGTTGCAGGGCAAGGGCCCCGGCGTGAAAACCTACTGCTTTGCCGGGGAAGCGTTCAGCCGCGAAATGCTGCGCGACGTCATCCGCAACCTGCAGCCGCTGTGGATCATCAACGGCTATGGCCCCACCGAAACCGTGGTCACGCCGACGCTGTGGCTGGCCGCTGCGCAAACGGCCGATTTCAGCACTGCGTACGCGCCGATCGGTGATCTGGTGGGCGACCGTCAGGGTTACGTGATGGACGCCGACCTGAATCCATTGCCTCAAGGCATCGCAGGCGAGTTGTACCTGGGCGGCGCAGTGGCGCGGGGTTATCTGGATCGTCCGGGCGCCACCGCCGAGCGCTTCCTGCCGCACCCGTTCCGCCCCGGCGAGCGCCTCTACCGCAGTGGCGACCGCGTAAGGCTGAACAGCGAAGGACTGCTGGAATACCTGGGCCGCATCGACCACCAGATCAAGATTCGCGGTTTCCGCATCGAAGCCGGTGAGATCGAAGCGGCGCTGAAGGGCTGCGACGGCGTGCGTGAAGCGCTGGTGATCGTCCGCGAGGGGCCGAGTGGCAAGCGTCTGCTGGGCTATGTCGGTGGCAACGAGCTGCACGAAGAATCGATCAAGCAACGACTTCAGCTGACCCTGCCGGAATACATGATCCCGGCACACATCGTCGTCATGCCGCGTTTGCCGCAGCTGCCGAACGGCAAACTGGACCGCAATGCATTGCCCGATCCGCAAGTCAGTTCCAGCGATTATCAGGCGCCGCAGAATGCCCTGGAACAGCAGTTGGCGTCGCTCTGGCAGATCCTGCTGGGCATCGACGCGGTAGGCCGCAACGATCATTTCTTCGAACTCGGCGGCCACTCGCTGCTGGCGATGCAGTTGATCTCGCGCCTGCGTCACGAACACGACGTGAGCGTGCCGCTGCGGGCGCTGTTCGAAGCGCCGCGCCTGGCCGATTTTGCGTCGCGCATCGCACAGCTTGACCCCGCCGACGAACAGCCGGGCAAGCCGCTGGAGCTCATGGCCCGTCACGCCACGAGCGCGGTGCAGTCGTTCGCGCAACAGCGCCTGTGGTTCCTCGATCAACTGCAACCGGGCGGCCATGCCTACAACCTGCCGGGCGCGGTGCGTCTGCGGGGTGAACTCGACGAAGCGGCGTTGCAATCGGCATTCGACGCGCTGACCGAACGGCACGAAGTGCTGCGTACACGGTTTGTGGCGGGCGATCAGGTGCCGCTGCAACAGATCGAGCCCGCCCGTGCCGTGCAGATCGAGCGCATCGACCTCAGCGCGCCGGGCACTCTGGAAGCCGATCAGGAAGCGGCGTTCAGCGTGTTGGCGCAGGATTTCGTCAAGCGTCCGTTCGACCTCTCCCACAACCCGCTCTGGCGCGTGGCGCTGGTGCGCATGGGCGCGGGTGAACAGCGCCTGCTGCTGTGCTTGCACCACATGATCTCCGACGGCTGGTCGGTGCGGGTGCTGTTGCAGGAGTTCAGCGAGCTGTACCGCGCCGCCGTTGAGCATCGCGAAGCGCAGTTGACGCCGTTGCCGGTGCAATACGCCGACTTCGCGGTCTGGCAGCGCGAGTGGCTGGCGGCGGGCGAGGGCGAGCGTCAATTGGCCTACTGGAAACAGCAATTGGGTGACGAGCACCCGGTGCTGGAGCTGCCGACCGATCGTCCGCGTCCGGCGCAGCAGAGCTATCAGGGTGATCGCCTGCTGTTCAGTTTCGATGGCGACTTCAGCCAGCGCCTGCGCGCTTTCGCCAAGGCCCGGGGCGTCACGCCGTTCATGGTGATTCTGTCGGCGTATCAGGTGTTGCTGCATCGCCTGAGCGGGCAGAACGATCTGCGCATCGGCGTGCCGATTGCCGGGCGCTCACGCCTGGAAGTGGAAGGCCTGATCGGCTTCTTCGTCAGCACTCAGGTGCTGCGCACCGAGGTGTCGGCTGAGCTGTCCTACGACGAGGTGCTGCAGCGCGCCAAGGCGCTGACGCTGGGGGCGCACGCCCATCAGGACTTGCCCTTCGAGCAGTTGGTCGAAGCCCTGCAACCGCAGCGCAGCCTCAGCCACAACCCGCTGTTTCAGGTGGCTTACGACCATCAGCAACGTGATTTCGAGCCGCTGTCCGGACTGCCTGGTGTGCAGGCCGAGGTGCTGCCCCTGGACGATGGCAGCAGCCAGTTTGATCTGGCGCTGAACACTCACGAAGACGCGGACGGTCCGCTCGGTGGCTCATGGAATTACGCCACTGACCTGTTCGAGCACGCCAGCATCGAGCGCCTGCATCAGCGTTTCATGCAGCTGTTTGCGCAGCTGCTCGAGCAGCCCGACGCGGCGATTGGTGATTTTGAACTGCTCGATGCGCAGGACCGCGTGCAACTGGCGCGGGCCAACGACACGGCGCGGGATTGGGCTGCGGATGATTGCGTTGTGCATCGCGTCTTTGAACGCCTGGCGCAGCAGCACGCGGACCGCGAGGCCCTGCGCTGTGGCGATCAGGTGCTGACCTATTGGCAACTGGATCAGCGTGCGAATCAGCTGGCGCATTACCTGCGCGGGCAGGGCGTGGGCCGGGAATCGCTGGTCGGCGTTGCGGCGTTGCGTTCCATCGAGATGGTCGTGGCGCTGTACGCGGTGGTCAAGGCGGGCGCTGCGTATGTGCCGCTGGACCCGGAGTATCCGCTGGATCGTCTGCGCTACATGCTCGAAGACGCCGGGATTGCGCTGCTGCTGAGTCACGATGCGGTGATCGACGATCTGCCCGTGATCGAAGGATTGCAGGTGCTGAATCTGGATCGTCTGGCTTTGGACGATCAGCCCACCACGGCGCCGAACGTCGAGATTCATCCCGAGCAACTGGCTTACATGATCTACACCTCGGGTTCGACCGGTAAACCAAAAGGCGCGGGCAACACCCACGCTGCGCTGTTCAACCGACTGGCCTGGATGCAGGACGCCTACGCCCTCGACGCGTCCGATGCCGTGCTGCAAAAGACCCCGTTCAGCTTCGACGTCTCGGTCTGGGAGTTCTTCTGGCCGCTGATGGTGGGTGCGCGTCTGGTCATGGCGCAGCCGGGCGATCATCGCGATCCGGCGTTGCTCACCGCACTCATCGACCAGAACCGGATCAGCACCTTGCACTTCGTGCCGTCGATGCTCGCCGCGTTCATGGCCCAGGATGATCTGTCCGGCTGTGCCTCGCTCAAGCGCATCGTCTGCAGCGGCGAAGCGCTGCCCGCAGACCTTGCTCGCGACACCTTGCAGCGGCTGCCCAACGCGGGCCTGTTCAACCTCTACGGCCCGACCGAAGCGGCCATCGACGTCACCCACTGGACCTGCCGCAACGAGCCGGGCGCTGGCGTGCCAATCGGTCGCCCGATTGCCAACCTGCACATCCACATCCTCGACAGCCGCCTGAATCCGCAACCGATCGGCGTGCCGGGCGAGCTGTACATCGGCGGTGCCGGCCTGGCCCGGGGTTATCACCAGCGTCCCGGCCTGACCGCCGAACGCTTCGTCGCGAGCCCCTTCGGCCACGGCGAGCGGCTGTATCGCACCGGCGACCTGGCCCGCTGGCGTGCCGACGGCGCGGTGGATTACCTCGGCCGGCTCGATCACCAGATCAAGCTGCGCGGTCTGCGGGTGGAAATCGGCGAAATCGAATCGGCGCTGCTGGATCATCCGGCGGTGAGCGAAGCGGTCGTGGTCGCGCGTCAACTCAGCACCGGCATGCAGCTGGTCGGCTACCTGGTCCTGGAACGCCTGGGCGCCGAAGCCTTCGACGAAGAACAGCTGCGCAGCCAGTTGAAACAGCGCCTGCCGGACTACATGATCCCGGCGCATCTGGTGACGCTGGAGCGATTCCCGCTGTCGGCCAACGGCAAGCTCGATCGCAAGGCATTGCCCGAACCTCAGCTGCAACAACGCGCCTTCGAAGCGCCACTGGCCGGCGTGGAAAGCGCATTGGCCGAGCTCTGGCAGGACCTGCTCAGCGTCAAGCAGGTGGGGCGTCAGGACAACTTCTTCGAACTGGGCGGGCATTCATTGCTCGGCATTCAACTGGTGGCGCAGATCCGGCGCGACCTCAAGCGGGAGCTGCCGCTGCGGGCGCTGTTCGAATCGCCGATGCTGGCAGATCTGGCCCATTACCTCACCACCCGCGCCGAGCAGGCCGCCATGCCCGTGCTGCTGCCGCGAAGCGAGCGTGAGTTCGCGCCGCAATCGTTCGCGCAACAGCGCCTGTGGTTCCTTGCGCAACTGGAACCGGAGAGCGCGGCGTACAACCTGCCGTGCGTCTTGAACCTCGACGGCACGCTGCAGCTCGATGCCCTGCAACGCAGCTTCGACGCACTGGCTGCGCGCCATGAAAGCCTGCGCACGTGCCTGCTTCCCGGTGAGGCCGGCGTTCCCTTGCAGCGCATTCTGCCCATCGGCAGCGTCACCGTCGCTCGCCACGATCTGCGTGAGCGCGTCACCGCGCAGGAAGATTTCGTCGCGCTGGCCCACGCTTTCATGAACCAGCCGTTCGACCTCGATGCCGAGCGCGCGCCCTGGCGGGTCGCTCTGGTGCAGCTCGCCGATGATCAATGGCGTCTGTTGCTGTGCATGCACCACATCATTTCCGATGGCTGGTCGGTGCAAGTGATGCTGGAAGATTTCGCCGCGCTGTATCGCGCTTTCTCGCGCGGGGAAGACGCGCAGTTGCCGCCGCTCAACGTGCAGTACGCCGACTACGCCAGCTGGCAGCGCGAGTACCTCAGTGGTCGCGAACGCGAGCGTCAGCTGAACTGGTGGCGCGAGGCGCTGGGTGACGAGCAGCCGGTGCTGGAGTTGCCGGCTGACCGGCCACGTCCGGCCGAACGCGACGGCAAAGGCGGGCGGCATGCTTTCGTGCTGCCGCAGGATCTGACCGACCAGTTGCGGCTGACCGCCCGGGCGCAGGATGCCACGCTGTTCATGCTGTTCCTGGCCGCCTTCGACACGTTGCTGTATCGCCTCAGCGGTCAGCGCGATCTGCGCGTCGGTGTGCCGGTGGCGGGGCGTGCCGAGGTGCAGACTCAAGGCCTGATCGGCTTTTTCGTCAACACCCTGGTGCTGCGTGCGCAGGTCAGCGGCGATCAGCCGTTCAACCGGCTGCTGGCGCAGGTCAAGGACAACCTGCTGGGCGCCCATGCTCATCAGGATTTGCCGTTCGAGCAATTGGTCGAGGCGCTGCAACCGGCCCGCAGCCTGAGCGTCAACCCGTTGTTCCAGGTCAGCTACAACCATCAGCAGCAACCGGACATGTCGCTGCTGCAGTTCGACGGCCTGAGTATCGAGGCGCAACAGTGGGACATCAAGGGCGCGCAGTTCGACCTGGTGCTCGGCACTTTCGAACATCAGGACGGCCGCATCAGTGGTTATCTGGACTACGCCACCGACCTGTTCGACGCCTCGACCGTAGAGCGTTTGTTCGGCCAGTTGCTGACCGTGCTGCGCGCCGTTTGTGCGCAACCGCAGACCGCCATCGGCGACCTGCCGCTGCTCAGTGAGGTCGACCTCGCCGCGCTGGACCAGTGGAATACGCCGCCGTTCTCGCCCTACGTCGATCGCCCGATCCATGAACTGATCGCCGACCACGCGCGTCTGCGTCCTGACGCCATCGCCCTGGTGCATGGCGAGCAGCGCCTGACCTTTGCCGAGTTCGATCGTCGCGCCAACCAGCTCGCTCATGCCCTGCGCGCGCGCGGCATAGGTACCGAGGTGCGCGTGGCCATTGCCATGGAGCGCGGGGTCGACCTGTGGCTGGCGTTCTTCGCGGTGCTCAAGGCGGGCGGCGCGTACATCCCGCTCGATCCGGATTACCCGACCGAACGCCTGCGCTACATGCTCGAAGACGGCGGCGTGAAGCTGCTGATTTCTCACGACGCGGCGCTGGATCGCGTGCCGGTGGGCGACGTGCCGCTGCTCAATCTGGATCAGCTGGACGTCTCGGCTGAACCGCACACCGCGCCGGAGGTGGTGATTCATCCGCAGCAACTGGCCTATTTGATCTACACCTCGGGTTCGACCGGCAAGCCGAAGGGGGCAGCGATTGCCCACGGCGACATCTCGATGCACATCCAGACCATCGGCGAGCGTTACCGCTTCACCGCAGAAGACCGCAAGTTCCACTTCCTGTCGATCAGCTTCGACGGCGCCCACGAAGGCTGGATGATGCCGATGTGTTACGGCGCCCGGGTGGTGCTGCGCGATCAGGAACTGTGGAGCGTCGAGCAGACCTACGACACGCTGATTCGCGAAGGCATCACCGTCGCCTCGTTCCCGCCGAGTTATCTGCGCCAGTTGTCCGACTGGGCCGGGTTGCAGGGCAAGGGACCCGGCGTGAAAACCTACTGCTTTGCCGGCGAAGCGTTCAGCCGCGAAATGCTGCGCGACGTCATCCGCAACCTGCAGCCGCTGTGGATCATCAACGGCTATGGTCCGACCGAAACCGTGGTCACGCCGACGCTGTGGCTGGCCGCTGCGCAAACGGCGGATTTCAGCACCGCATACGCGCCGATCGGTGATCTGGTGGGCGACCGTCAGGGTTACGTGATGGACGCCGACCTGAACCCGCTGCCTCAAGGGATTGCAGGCGAGTTGTACCTGGGTGGCGCAGTGGCGCGGGGTTATCTGGATCGTCCGGGCGCGACGGCCGAGCGCTTCCTGCCACACCCGTTCCGCCCCGGCGAGCGCCTCTACCGCAGTGGCGACCGCGTAAGGCTGAACAGCGAAGGACTGCTGGAATACCTCGGCCGCATCGATCACCAGATCAAGATTCGCGGTTTCCGCATCGAAGCCGGTGAAATCGAAGCGGCGCTGAAGGGCTGCGAAGGCGTGCGTGAATCGCTGGTGATCGTCCGCGAGGGGCCGAGTGGTAAACGCCTGCTGGGCTATGTCGGTGGCAACGAGCTGAGCGAGGACAGCCTGAAACGACAACTGGCAAGCACGCTGCCCGAATACATGGTGCCGCATCACATCATCGTCATGGCGCGTCTGCCGCAGCTGCCGAACGGCAAACTTGATCGCAATGCGCTGCCGGATCCGCAGCTCAACAGTCAAACGTTCGAAGCACCGCAAGGCGAGCGTGAAGAGCAACTGGCGCGGGTCTGGCAGCAATTGCTGGGCGTCGAAGCCATTGGGCGCTCGGACAGTTTCTTCGAGCTGGGTGGCGACTCGATTCAATCGCTGGCGGTGATCACTCGCTTGCGTCACGTCGGCCTGAAACTGGTGCCCAAGGACGTGTTCAGCCATCCGCGGCTCAAGGATCTGGCGCTGCGTCTGAGCGTGGTCGAGGCGAGTGCCGCGGTGCTGATCGATGAAACCCCAAGGGGCGAGGTGCCGCTGACGCCGATTCAGGCGCATTTCTTCGAACAGCCGATGACCCATCGTGCGCACTTCAACCAGGCGTTGTTGCTGGACGTCCAGCGTCCGCTAGAAGCCGATGTGCTGGAGCGTGCGCTTGAGGCCGTCCAGCGGCATCACGACGCGCTGAACCTGAGTTTCAGTCAGCACGCCGATGGGCGCTGGCAGCAGGTCTACCGCGAAGCGCCGGCGGGCGACAGCCTGTGGGTCCGCGAGGTGGCCGATGACGCCGCGCTGTCAGGGGTGTGCGAACAGGCGCAGCGCAGCCTCGATCTGGAGCACGGCCCGTTGCTGCGATTGGTACTGGCGCAGCTGCCTCACGGCCAGCGTCTGTTGCTGGTGGCTCATCACCTGGTGGTCGACGGCGTGTCCTGGCGTGTGCTGCTGGAGGATCTGGCCCGCGCGTATGCGCAATTGGCTTCGGACAGCGCCGTGAACCTGGGGCCGAAACCCGGCAGCTACCAGCGTTGGGCGCAGCAACTCGCGCTCGCGGCACGCACGCCGGAACGTGAAGCCGAGGCCGGACGGTGGCTGGCGCAGATCGGCCAGGGTGATGACGCATGGCCGGTGGACGACGCCCAGGGCCGCGCGACGCAGCAGGACCTGGAGCAGTGCGAGCTGTTGCTGGACGCGGACATGACCCGTCGTCTGTTGCGTGAAGCGCCAGCGGCGCTGGATGCGCGAATGGACGAAATCCTGTTGGCGGCACTGGCGCAGGCCCTCAGCGGCTGGAGCGGTCAGACCGGCCACCTCGTCGCGCTCGAAGGCCACGGTCGCGGAGCGCTGTCCGAAGCCTTGGACGTCGGGCGTACGTTGGGCTGGTTCACCAGCCTGTTTCCGCTGCGCGTCAAAGCAGCGCAGGACATCCGGCACACCCTGCAGAACGTGCGCGCCACCGTGCGCGGTCTGCCGGACAAGGGCGTGGGTTTCGGTCTGCTGCGTTATCTGGGGACCGATCGGGTTCGCCAGCAACTGGCTGCTCTGCCTGAACCCAAGGTGGTGTTCAACTACCTCGGCCAGTTCGACCAGGATCTGGGCGATGGCCGTTTTGCACCGGCGAATCTCTCGGCCGGTGACCTGATCGACCCGTCCACGCCGCTGAATCGCGAGCTGGAAATCAACGGTCAGGTGTTCGCCGGGCAGTTGGGTCTGACCTTCCGCTTCAGTGGTCAACGCTATCAGCGCCAAACCATCGAGCGCCTGCAGGCCGCCTACCGCACGGCGCTGGTTGAGTTGCTGGACAGTCTGCCCGTGCCTGAAGACGCCCCGGCTCACACGCAACCGGTCTTGCGCAATGGCGCGCCGAATCCGCTGATTCGCCTGAGCAGCGGTGCCAGCGACAAGCCGCCGGTGTTCTGCGTACACCCGGTCAGCGGCACGGTGGTGGGTTACTACGCCCTGGCGCGGCGCCTGTCCGCCCAGTGGGATGTGTGGGGCATCCAGAACCGTCAGGTGCTCGACGGCAATTGGCGCGACAGCTCCATCGAGCAAATGGCCCGCGACTACGTCAAGGCCTTGCTCGAACACCAACCTGCCGGGACCTACCGCCTGATCGGCTGGTCGATGGGCGGGACCCTGGTGCTGGAGATGGCCCGTCTGCTGGTGCGTCTGGGCAAGCGCGTGGCCTTCGTCGGCCTGATCGACGGCTACGTGCCGGGCGCCGGTCAGCCGCGTCCTCCGGTGCCGGAATCGACAGCGCCTGCGGTGGGCGGTGATGACGACAGCCAGGCCGACGAGCACTGGCAACAACTGCTTGGCGTCGAGCGGCACATGCGCCAGCTGGCCAATCAATGCCGGGAAATCCACACCTCGGGCGTGCCGGTCTACGCCTGGTGGGCCGAGCGGTCCCCGGAAAATAACGATAACGCACCGGCTCTTCTGGAGCAGGGCATGGGTGGGCGCCTGCAGGTTTCGGCCTGGATCGACGCCGACCACCTTTCGATCGTCCGTGATCAGCAGTTCATCACTCAGCTTGCCGAGTCCCTCGCGCAGGTCAACGAACGCCCTCAGTCACATGATTTCCAGGAGCAGGAATATGCATAGCCCACACAACGTGACGCCGATCACCGAACTGACGCCGGATGCGGCGCTGGCCCACGCCGACTACCAGTTCGCGCCGACCCCGCGGCTGGAACGTCAGGCCGCCGTGGAGTCCAACGCCCGCAGCTACCCGCGGCGGATTCCGCTGGAGCTCAAGCGTGCCCAGGGCATTCACGTGCAAGACAGTCAGGGGCGCTGGTTCATCGATTGCCTGGCCGGCGCCGGTACGCTCGCCCTTGGCCATAACCACCCGGAAGTGGTGCAGTCGATGCGCAGCCTGCTCGACGGGCAACGCCCGCTGCACACGCTGGACCTGATGACCGAGGCCAAGGACGACTTCATCAACGAGCTGTTCGCCTTGCTGCCGCCGGCGTTCGCCAAGGACGCACGCATCCAGTTCTGCGGGCCCGCGGGCACCGATGCGGTGGAAGCGGCACTGAAACTGGTGCGCACCGCCACCGGGCGCAGCAATCTGATGGCGTTCCACGGTGCCTATCACGGGATGACCCAAGGCGCGCTGGGGCTGATGGGCAATCTCGGGCCCAAGGCATACCTGGATGGCCTGGCCTCGAACGCCCAGTTTCTGCCGTTCCCGTACGACTACCGCTGCCCGTTCGGCGTCGGTGGCGAGGCCGGTGAACGCATCGGTCTGCACTACATCGAAAACCAGCTGAGCGACCCCGAAAGCGGTGTGCTGCCGCCGGCCGGCATGATCCTCGAAACCTTGCAAGGGGAGGGCGGCGTAGTGCCGACGTCGGCCCACTGGCTGCGCGAAGTGCGCCGCATCACCCGCGCCGCAGGCGTACCGCTGATCCTTGACGAGATCCAGTGTGGCGTGGCGCGGACCGGCAAGCCGTTTGCCTTCCAGCACGCCGACATCGTTCCCGATGTGCTGGTGCTGTCCAAGGCCATCGGCGGCAGCCAGCCGATGGCCGTCGTGGTGTACAACAAATCGCTGGACGTCTGGAAACCGGGCTCTCATGCCGGGACATTCCGGGGCAACCAGTTGGCGATGGTGGCCGGGTCCACCACCTTGCGCATCGTGCGCGAGCAGCAACTGGACCTGCATGCCGCTGCCATGGGGGAGCGCCTGGGCAACCACCTGCGCGCCCTGCAGAAGGACTATCCACAGATGGGCGATGTGCGCGGCATGGGGCTGATGCTGGGCGTCGAAATGGTTGACCCTGAAGGGCGCCCGGACGTGCTCGGTCACTTCCCGCAGAACGGCGAACTGGCTTCGAAAATCCAGCGTCAGTGCCTGCAACGCGGCCTGATCATCGAGGTCGGCGGCCGTCGCTCTTCGGTGATCCGTTTCCTGCCCCCTCTGATCGTCACCACTGCGCAGATCGACCAGATCGCCGACATCTTCGGCGCCGCCGTCCACGCCGCCGTTCATCAACGCTGACCCCTACGTTTGTAACAGCAATGACACCAGGGATGGCTTTTTGCTGTTACACGTAATATTAATAGTAATGAGAATGTTTCTTTGTTACATTTTTCACGCTTTTTTGACACGTTTGGTCAAACTTTGAGGCGAGTGCCTCGTGTGATTTTCAAAGGGAGGGGGCGTTCGGATGGCTAGCAACAACAAGGGACAATTCAGGGTAAAAGCCTTGGCAGCGCTGGTTGCCACGGTCGCGTGTCAGGGGTTGGCATGGGCTGAAGAGGCACCTGCCACGCCCGCGAAGCGATCAACGATTCAATTGCAGAACTCGGTGGTGAGCGGTGAAGCGCCGGTGCAAGAACAGGACGTCGGTTACCAGGCCAAGAACAGCACCGCGGGCACTAAAACCAGCACTCCATTATCAGAAACGCCGCGTTCTGTATCGGTGGTGACACGTCAACGCATTCAGGACCAGGGCTCGCAGACCCTCACCGACATCCTCGGTTATGTGCCGGGTATTTTCGCGCCGCCGTTTGCGGTCGGCGACGGTCTGGCCGGCGACCTGTTTTCCATCCGCGGTTACAACGCCACCGACTACGGCTACGGATTGCTCAAGGACGGCCTGCGTCTGCAAGGCAACCGTTATGACACCACCACCGAGCCCTATGGTCTGGAACGCACCGAAGTGTTCCGTGGGCCGAGTTCGATTCTGTACGGTGAAAACGCGCCGGGTGGCCTGGTCAACCTGGTCAGCAAACGGCCGACCGAAACCGCGCAGGGCGAAGCCAAGTTCAGCTATGGCAGCAACAATCGCCGTCAATTGGGCCTGGACGTGTCCGGCCCGCTGACCGATGACAACCGCATTCTGGGGCGCATCGTCATGCTGGGTCGCAATGCCGATACCCAGGTTGACTCGGTACCGGACGACCGTCTCTACATCGCCCCCTCGATGACCTTCAATTTCGATGAAGACACCGCCCTGACGTTGCTGTCGTCGTACCAGCGGGATCGCACCAAGCTGCTGCTGGGCTATCCGGCCGCAGGCACGTTGCTGAACAACCCGAACGGCAAGATCGGCAAGGACCAGTTCAACGGCAACCCGAACTGGGACGACTTCGAGCGTGAGTCCTGGACGCTGGGGTATGAGTTCAGCCATCAGCTCAATGAAAACTGGCAGTTCCGGCAGAACTCGCGCTACATGGAGTCGCGCGTGGATCGGCATGAGACCTGGCCCGGGAACTTGAGCAATGGCGGGTTTGGCAGCACCATCGTGGGTTATCAGTCTTACGATCGTGACAACAAATCCATCGCCTATTCAGTGGACAACCAGTTCGAAGGGCACTTCACCAACGGCGCGCTGGAGAACACCGTGTTGCTCGGTGCGAGCTATGATCGTACCTCTTACAATCAGGATTGGGCCGCAGGGGTAGGAGCGGGCTTCGACGTCTTCAATCCGGTGTTCCCACCTGGTAAACCAGGCACCCCTCTTACTGTCCAGAACTCTCAGCTGGATCAACAGATGTACGGCCTGTACAGCCAACTGCAGAGCAAGTACGAAAACTGGATCTTCTTGCTGGGCGGCCGTCAGGATTTCGTGAACAGCAAGTACCGCAACCGTGAAGGCACTATCAGTGGTGTGTCCGATCTGGACGGCTGGGATCACCGGTTCAGCTGGCAGACCGGCGTGATGTATCAGTTCGAGAACGGTATCTCGCCTTACGTCAGTTACTCGACGGCGTTCACGCCGGTGCAGCAGTCTTCGCAGCCCAACGGCGAACTGCTCGATCCGATCCTCAGTCACCAATACGAGGTGGGGTTGAAGTATGAACCGGCTGGTTGGAATACCACCTTCAGCGCCGCTGTGTTCCAGTTGACCAAGACCCATGATGTGGTGGCCGGCAGCAACGGTTTCAGCCGTCAGGTGGGGGAGAGCGAGTCCAAGGGTCTGGAGCTTGAAGCGAACAGTGACATCACCCCGAACCTCAGCCTGACCGCGTCTTACACTTACACCGACGCGCGGGTGACCAAGGATGCGCCGGGGTCGTTGTTCGAGGATCATCAATTGACCGGTATTCCGCGTAATCAGGCGTCGACCTGGGCGACTTATCGTTTCCTCGAGGGGCCGTTGAGCGGTTTCCGTCTGGGCGGTGGTGTGCGCTATTTCGACAATACGTTCGCGTATACCGCGCCGACGCTGTACGGCAAGCTGAAAACCGGGGATGTCACGCTGGTGGATGCGTTGGTGGGCTACGACATCGACAAGCATTGGTCGGTGGATGTGAACGCGAAGAATCTGTTCGACAAGGAGTACGTCAGTGGTTGCAACAATGCCGGGCGTTGCTACTGGGGTGAGGAGCGCACTGTGATGGGGACGGTTGCGTTTCGTTGGTGATGTGATTGGGTAATCGCGTAGTCGGGCAGGGGTCTGGCTGACGCCAGACTGGTTTCGCCTTTGGCGAGTTACTTGGAAAAGCACCCCAAGTAACCAAGGGTGCTTGCTCCTGGCTGGGTTCCTCCTTCGTCGGAATTCCCTCACTCCGACGACGCTCCGTGGGCCCGCCGCCATCCGCCATCCATGGCGGGTGGCGGCTCTCGCGGCATCCATGCCACTCGGCCCACTGCGCGTCGCCTGCGCTCGGCCTGCGCCCAAGTCGCGATGTGTGGCGTTTGGGCGTTTGCGTTCGAAGATCAAGATCAAAATCAAAATCAAAATCAAAAACAAAGGCTGTGGCGCGAATTTATGCGCGGATGGTCGTTTGGGCGATGGAGGCGCCTCTCTGATTTTTTCATCGAACCACTAATCATCCCGCTCGCTTGATCGTCTTTTAGATACGGCCGCCTGCACGCGGCGATTCAACATTGACGAGGTCCTCACATGAGCTTTGACGGCGAAAACACTCAGTTCCGCGTAGTCATCAACGACGAAGAGCAATACTCGATCTGGCCCGACTACAAGGCGATTCCCGATGGCTGGAAAAGCGTCGGCGTCGAGGGCGACAAACAGACCTGTCTCCAGTACATCGAAACCACCTGGACCGACATGCGTCCCCTGAGCCTGCGCAAGGCCATGGCCTGACAGAACCCATTCCCTGCGGAGCGTCTTGCCCATGAATATGCGCATGCTTACGCCACATCAGCTTCATGTCGAAACCGGCTTCCCGCTGCGGGTCTACCCCGCTCAGACCGGTGCAACGCTGGCGGCCGAGTTCGACAATCTGCGCGGCGTGGTCGAGCAAATGCTTGAACGCGACGGTGCGATTCTGTTCAGCGGGTTTGCCAGCGACGGCGTCGAGGGCTTTCAACGGTTCGCCGCCGCCTTCGGGCATCCTTTGCTCAACTACGAATTCGGCTCGACCCCACGCAGCCAGGTCGACGGCAAGGGCGTCTACACCTCCACCGAATACCCGGCGCACCGCTCGATCCCGCTACACAACGAGCAGGCCTACACCACCGAATGGCCCATGCGCATCTGGTTCTACTGCGCCAAGGCCGCGGCCAGCGGCGGCGAAACCCCCATCGCCGACAGCCGCGAAGTCTTTCGTCGGGTGAATCCGGCGTTGCGCAAGCGCTTCCAGGACAAACGCCTGATGTACGTGCGCAATTACGGCAACGGCCTGGACCTGACGTGGCAACAGGTGTTCAACACCGACCGCCACAGTGACGTCGAAGACTACTGCCGCAAGCGTGGGATCGAGTGTCAGTGGAACGAGGACGGCGACCTGCGCACCCGTCAGTCGGTGCAGGGCGTGGCGCAGCATCCACGTACCCGGGACTGGGTCTGGTTCAATCAGGCGCATCTGTTCCACCTGTCCAACCTGGACCCTGAAATGCAGGAAATTCTGCTGGACACCGTCGGCGAAGAAGGACTGCCGCGCAACGTGTATTACGGCGACGGCAGCCCGCTGGAAGAGGACGCGCTGGCGGAAATCCGCGGCGTGCTCGCCGAGTGTGAAGTGGTCTTTCCGTGGAGCACGGGCGATGTGCTGATGCTCGACAACATGCTCACCGCGCATTCGCGCAAGCCTTTCAGTGGTGAGCGCAAGGTGGTGGTGGCGATGGCCGAAGGCGTCGACGGCAACACGCTGATCAATACCCCATGAGTCCGGAATTCATGCAAAAAACCAAACTTGTTTACGTCTGGTCGTTGCGTAACGCATCGGCCGACAAGGCCGGCCAGTACGTGGATTACCATGGCGAACGGCGCTACATGAAATCACCGCTGGAGTATCTGGCCTATGCGCTGGATCACACACCATTGGGCGATCACTACTCGCTGGAAGCGGTGCTTTGCGACGATGACCCGGCGTCGGCCCGCGATCGGGAGAACATCAAGGACTACGGCTTTACGCCGGGGCAGGGCGAGCATTGGTTCTATCCGCCGCAGCTGACCGTGCAAGGGCGTCTGATGAACGACCTGCTGGAAAACGTGCCGTCGTCCTATCGTGCGTTGCCGTTGGGAGACAGTCAGCGGCCGGCGGGCAAGTCCGATTTCGAGCGTCGCCTGGGCCAGCGGCTGCACGCGCTGCAGGCCGAGGTCGTGGTGCTTGACGGGCTGCTGGTGATCCTCGATGAGCTGGTGCGGCCTGGCGCCGATTTTCATCGTCGCATCGTCAATATTCACCCGGGGATCACCCGTCTCGAGTCGCCGTATGAGCGTCGCGGCGCTTACGCGACCCTCGATGCCTTGTACGGCGCGAAAGGCAAAAAGGTGATCGACTGGACGACCCGCGAAACCATCGACATTCCGGTGGTGGACATGACCGGCGCCTCGTTCCATTACGTCGACAACGGGATCGATTCGGGTGAGGTCATCTTCGATGTGCTGGACACCCCGATCGCGCCGGACGACACCATCCTGGAACTGCGCTGGAACAACTTCAACAACAGCCTGTTTCCGGCACTGGAGCAGGGGTTGTGGGTGTTGGCGCGGCGTCAGCCTCATTAATTGCCGTCGCGCCCGAGCGGCGTCAGCCAGGGCGATCATGCCGTGATCCCTGCGCTGGCGCCGTTGTTCATTGCCGACTTCGAGCACTACCGCGAGGTGCTGGTGCTCGCGGACGATCCGCGTCCGGGCGTGCCGCTGCGCACGTTGTCGAGCGCCGGATACCTGGGGCCGCTGCTGACCCGCTTCGGCACCCGCTACCACGTGCCGGACCTGCGCGGGGTGGCGTCGATCTGGTCCAAATACTACTTCATCAAACTCATCCCGCCGGTGGTCGCGGCGTCCTTGCTGCTTGACCGCCGCTTGCCGCTACACCTCGACCACCTGCACGTAGTGCTCGACGACGAACAGTTGCCCGTGGCGTTCAAACTGCCCCACGAAGGTGAGCGCTGGGCACCCGCGCCGGCCGACGCTTTTCAGCGTTTTGACGCGTTGATCGAAGGCCATCTGCGGCCACTGATCGACGCCTTGGCCGGACACGCTGGCGTCTCGCCCCGAGTGCTGTGGAGCAATGCCGGCAATTATTTCGAGTGGCTGCTGGGGGTGCTCGCTGGCGCAATGCCCGGAGCGGACCTGAAAGACGGGCACGCGTTGCTCAACGCCCGGACCACGCCCGATGGCCGCCGCAATCCAATGTATCAGCCTGTACGCTACATGTCGGTTGATGGCCAGTCAGCGCTGATACGCCAGCGTCGCGTGTGCTGCGTGCGTTATCGGGTGGATGATTTGCCTCATTGCGAGAACTGTCCACTGAGTGCAAGCAGGCGAAACGGTGATGCCGGGCCACACCTGATTTCAACCGGTTTGTAGCGTGTACGTGCGATAAAAATGCCATTGCTGATTTACCTGACGTCAAAAAGCCAGTAAAACCTTTCAAGTTGTATGACCTCTTGCCGATAGGTAAAGACCACATGACTGGAAGGTGTTTTCCCCCATGAAGCTTACCGTCAAGAGCAAGCTGCTCTGTCTTGCCATCATTCCCGCCCTGCTTTTCGCGCTGATTCTCAGTGGCGTGGCCGCGTGGATGCTGCAAAGCAGCGCCGATCAGGAAATGAAAGAAACCCGCGAGCAACTGGTCGAGCGCAATCGCCAGGTGTTGCAGAACTACGTGCAGGTGGCGCTGACCACGATCAAGCCGTTGCACGACGCATCCGCTGCCGGTGACATGGCCGCGCGGGACAAGGCGCTGGAGTTGCTCAAGCCGATGAAATACGGCGATGACGGTTACTTCTTCGGCTACGACACCAAGGGCGTGCGGATCTTCCGCGGCGACAGCCCGGCCGGCGTCGGCAAGAGCTTCTGGGACACGCGCGATCCGGACGGCACCTACCATTACCAGACCTTCGTGGAAGTGGCGAAAAACGGTAAGCATTACATCGATTACGCCGCGCCCAAGCCAGGCGATGAAGCCGTTCAGGTGCCCAAGCTCGGTTACACCGTGTACCTGGACAAGTGGGACATGGTGCTGGGCAGCGCGATCAACATGGACGACATCGATGCCGCCATGGTGAAGGAGCAGCAGGCAGTCACTCAGCGCACCCACACCATCCTGACCAGCGTGTTCGTCGTCACTCTGGTGCTGTTGCTGGTCACCGCTGCGGCAGGCATCTGGACCGCCAACGGCATCGTCCGTCCGCTGCGCGTGCTCAAGACCAACCTGGATGACATCGCAGCCGGCGACGGCGACCTGACCCATCGTCTGGTGGTCACCAGCCGCGACGAGCTGGGCGATCTGGCGACCTCGTTCAACCTGTTCGTCGACAAGATTCACGCCATGGTCCGGCAGATCGCGCAGATGACCACCGACCTTGCCGGCCTGGTGGAACAGGCCACGCAGCAGACCTTGCGCTCGGAGCAGGCGATGCAGCGTCAGCGAGAGGAGACCGATCAGGTCGCCACCGCGATTCACGAAATGTCTGCGGCCGCGCAAGAAGTCGCGAGCAGTGCGCAGCGTGCCGCCGAGGCTGCTTCGCAGACCGATGAGCAAGGGCAGGCCGCGCGTAAAGTGGTGGGGACCAGCATCACTGGCATGAGCTCGCTGGTGAACGACATCCGCCTGAGCGGCACCAGCCTGGACAGCCTGCAGCAGGACGTGCGCTCCATCGTTTCGGTGCTGGACGTGATTCGCTCGATCGCCGAGCAGACCAACCTGCTGGCGCTCAATGCCGCCATCGAAGCGGCGCGCGCCGGAGAAGCCGGGCGCGGTTTTGCCGTGGTCGCCGATGAAGTTCGCGCGCTGGCCAGCCGTACGCAGCAAAGCACGCAGGAAATCCAGGGGATGATCACCCGACTTGAAACGGGCACCCATGCCTCGGTCGAAGCCATGCGTCGCTCCACCGAAGCCGGCGAAGGCGCCAATCAGAAGACCAACGAGGTCGGCGTCTCCCTGGATTCCATTTCCACGCTGATCGGCACCATCAACGCCATGAACGCGCAGATCGCCAGCGCCGCCGAGGAACAGACATCGGTCGCTGAAGAGATCAACCGCAGCGTGCACCAGATCGCCGGTGCCGTGGAAAACCTCGCCGAAGAAACCGAACAAAGCTCGCGCACCATGCGCGACGTGTCTGCGCTGGGCGGCAATCTCAGCGCGCTGGTCCGCCAGTTCAAGATCTGATGAATCGTTTAACCCCGCCGCTCGGGTAGAACCGGGCGGCAATAACTGGTTTAGTGACGCGCAAATACTTAGCCAGGCAATGATTAGCTGGCAATCGAATTTCCCTGCGCGCGACCTTTCAGGCTCGCTGCGTCGGGAGATCCATAAGAAGAAACCACAAGAAAAACGAAGCACACCCGTGTTCAGTCTCAGGAGAAGTGAAAGATGTTCGATGACGACACCTCCCCGGCGCGTCGCGATTTTCTACGCAAGTCGCTGACGCTCATCCCCGTCGTAACCCTGGCCAGTGCAGGCCTTCCTTCCAGTTCATTCGCGCAGACGCCGGCCAGCGATGCCGGGCAAACGCCTTCCGCCGTCCCGGGCGGTGGGTACAAACCGACCTTCTTTACCCCGCAGGAATGGGCGTTTGTGATCGCCGCCTGCGACCGTCTGATTCCCTCCGACGCTGTCGGCCCCGGCGCCGTTGAGCTGGGCGTCCCCGAGTTTCTCGATCGCCATATGCAGACGCCTTACGCCAATGGTGGCATCTGGTACATGCAGGGCCCGTTCCTCGAAGCCGAACCGGAATTCGGTTATCAAGGCCGCCTGAACCTGCGCGAAACCCTGCGCATCGGTATCAAGGCGATGGACGCCAGTTGCAAAAAGACGTTCTCCGGCAAGGCCTTCGCCGAGTTGTCCCACGCCCAGCAGGAAGAACTGCTCAAGGCGGCCGAGGGCGGCAAGCTGGTGCTGGAAGACATCTCCTCGAAGCTGTTTTTCACCAACCTGTTGAACGAGGTGCGCAACGGCTATTTCGCCGACCCGTCCCACGGCGGCAACAAGAACATGGGCGCCTGGAAGATGATCGGCTACCCCGGCATGCGCGCCGATTACATGGACTGGGTCACGGTGCGCGACAAGCCGTACCCGCTGCCGCCCGTCGATCTGGCCGGACGGAGGGGATAATCATGGCGAACGCAAAACCGAAAGTGGATGCCGTGATCGTCGGCATGGGATGGACCGGGGCGATCCTGGCCAAAGAGCTGACCGATGCCGGTCTGCACGTGGTGGTGCTGGAGCGCGGCGCCGATCGAGACACGCAGCCTGATTTCGCCTATCCGAAAGTGGTCGATGAGCTCGAAGGTTCGGTGCATCGCCGCTACCTGCAAAGCCTGTCTCAGGAAACCGTCACCGCCCGGCACAACCTGACCTCGACGGCCGTGCCGTATCGGCAGATGGGCTCGTTCAAACCCGGCACCGGCGTCGGCGGCGCGGGCAGTCACTGGTCCGGCTGCCATTTCCGCGCGCTGCCGGAAGATTTCAAACTGCGCAGCAACGTCGAGCAACGCTACGGGGCGAAATTCATTCCGTCGGACATGAGCATTCAGGACTTCCCGGTGACTTACGAGGACCTGGAACCGCATTTCGATCACTTCGAATACGTCTGCGGCACCTCCGGCAAAGCCGGCATCATCAACGGCGTCAAGCAGCTCGGCGGCAACCCGTTCGAGGGCTCGCGCTCGCGTGAATTCCCGCTGGGCCCGAACCCCAATTACCTCGGCGCCGAGATGTTCTACAAAGGTGCCCGCGAGATGGGCTGGGACCCTTATCCGATCCCGGCATCCAACGCTTCGGCGCCTTATGTCAATCCTTACGGCTGCCAGATGGGGCCGTGCAACGCCTGCGGTTTCTGCAGCGACTACGGCTGCCTGAACTACTCCAAGGCCAGCCCGAACATCAGCATTCTGCCGGTGCTGCGTCAGCGCAAGAACTTCGAGCTGCGCACTCACGCGCAGGTGCTCAAGGTCAACCTCGACAGCGACGGCAAGAAAGCCACGGGCGTGACCTACCTCGACGCCCAGGGCCGTGAAGTCGAGCAGCAGGCTGACCTCGTCTTGCTCTGCGCGTTCTCGCTGTACAACGTGCACCTGATGCTGCTGTCCGGCATCGGCAAACCGTATGATCCGCAAACCGGTGAGGGCACGGTCGGGCGCAACTACTCGTACCAGAACCTCAACCGCGTGGTGCTGTTTTTCAACAAGGACGTGCAGGCCAATCAGTTCATCGGAATCGGGGGTGCCGGCACCACGATGGACAACCTCAACGGCAATCAGCTGGACAACGCTCAGGCCGGTTTCGTCGGTGGCGGGATCATCTGGGCTCGTCAGCCGGGCGCCGGACCGGTGCGTGGCATCAACGTACCGCCGGGCACGCCGAACTGGGGCACCGCATGGAAACAGGCGGCCAGCGATGCCTTCCGTCATTCGTTCTACTTCGAAGTGCAGGGCGCCTGCATGTCCTACAAACAGCATTACCTGAGCCTGGATCCGACCTACAAAGACGGCTTCGGCCGGCCACTGTTGCGCATGACCTTCGACTGGCACGACAACGAGGTCAAGGCCTCTCAGTTCCTGGTGGGCAAGGCCATGGAGATGTCGAAGGTGCTCAATCCGACGGCGCTGTCGGGGGACGCCAAGAAACCCGGCGAGCACTACAACATCACCAAGTACCAGAGCACCCACACCTGTGGCGGCGCGATCATGGGCAGCGATCCGAAGACCTCGGCGCTCAATCGATACCTGCAATCGTGGGACGTGCACAACGTGTTTGCCATCGGCGCCAATGCGTTCCCGCAGAACAACGGCTACAACCCGACCGGCATGGTGGGTGCGCTGGCGTACTGGTCGGCCAAGGCCATTCGCGAGCAGTACCTGAAAAACCCCGGCCCGCTGGTTCAGGCATAAGGAGAAACGACCATGAAAAAGTTTCTCTTGAGCCTGGTATCACTGGCGGTGGTGGTGTTCGTCGCGCTGCTGGTGTTCGCCTTCTGGCCGACGACAACCCCGACGCTTGCGGCTGCCGGGGATGCCGATCAGGCCGCGTTGATCGAGAAGGGCCGCTATCTGGCCGACGCAGGCGACTGCACGGCGTGTCATACCGCGAAAGGGGGCAAGCCGTTCGCCGGTGGACTGCCGATCGCCTCTCCCATCGGCACGCTGTACAGCAGCAACATCACGCCTGACAAAGCCACCGGCATCGGCAATTACACGCTGGATGAGTTCGACCGTGCCGTCCGCCATGGCATTGCCGCCAATGGCAGCAGTCTGTACCCGGCCATGCCATATCCGGCCTATGCGCGGACCAGCGATGACGACATGCGGGCGCTGTATGCCTACTTCATGCAGGGCGTGGCGCCGGTTACTGCCCAGAACCGCGCCAATGATGTGCCGTGGCCGTTGTCGATGCGCTGGCCGCTGGCGATCTGGCGCAAGGTGTTCGCACCTGCGCCGCAAGCGGTCGTCTTCGATGCCAGCCGTTACAAGGATCCGCAGATCGCACGCGGCGCCTATCTGGTGCAGGGACTGGGACACTGCGGCAGTTGCCACACGCCGCGTGCATTGACCTTGCAGGAGAAAGCGCTGGATGAGTCGGGCGAGGCTTATCTGTCGGGCGGTCCGGTGATCGACGGCTGGCTGGCGGTCAATCTGCGGGGCAATCCCGCGGACGGTCTGGGCAGTTGGACCCGCGATGACATCGTGGCGACCTTGCGCAGCGCACGCAGTACCACCCACGCGGTACTGGGTGGCGCGATGGGCGATGTGGTGGTTCACAGCACCCAGCACCTCAACGATGCAGACCTGCAAGCCGTCGCCGCCTACCTGAAAACCCTGCCGCCGACTAAGGATCAGGTCGCAAGCTTCAACGCTGATCCGGCCACGGCCAAGGCGTTGGCAGCAGGGCAGGAAGACAGTCGCGGCGCCGAGCTGTATGTGGACAACTGCGCGGCCTGTCACCGCACCAATGGTCAGGGCTACGAGCGGGTGTTCCCGAAGATCGCGGGCAACTCATCGGTGCTGTCGCAAGACCCGGTGTCGATGATCCGTCTGGTGCTGGCGGGCAGCAAGCTCCCGGCCACTGCAACGGCGCCTTCGGAACTGGGCATGCCGGGTTTCGCCTGGCGACTGTCGGATGAGGAAGTGGCGCAGCTGCTGACCTTCATCCGCAGCAGTTGGGGCAACCAGGCGCCGGCGGTGAACGTCGAGGAGGTGACGAAGCTTCGGGCGACCCTGCCCAAGGAATCGCCAGCGGTGAGCCGCACGGACATCGCCAAGCCTTGAGGTCCGGCTCTCACTCAGCCTGAATCTGATCGTTCCCACGCCCTGCGTGGAACGATCATTGACTGGCACTTCGACCTGCAGGACCGCATCACGCTGCACTGTCGTGGCTGATAACCCTGTAGGACCGGCTGAAGCCGGTCCTACAGACCGCGCCGGCAAAGACCCGATTACGCCTCCCGCCCGCGCAACCCGCTCTTCCCGTAAAACGCCACCACCACAAAACACCCCAATGGCAGCAGATACGCCAGCGCCGTCGAGAAGTGGTCGGCGACCAATCCCATGAAATACGGCATCAGCGCGCCGCCGACGATGGCCATGATCAGGAACGAGCTGCCACGTTTGGTGTGGGGGCCCAGGTTTTTCACGCCCATGGCGAAGATGGTGGGGAACATGATCGACATGAAGAAAAACACCGCGATCAACGCCACCACGGACACGCTCTCGACACCGCTGACCACCACGGCGCACAGCGCGACGTTGATCCACGCATAGACCATCAGCAGCCGCTGGGCGGGGATACGTCCCATCAGCCAGGTGCTGAAGAAACGCCCACACATGAAGCAGATCATCGCCACCGACAACAGATAGGCAGCGGTCTGGCTGGTCATGCTCGCCCAATGCTCGGTGACGTAGTTGATGAAGAACGCGCCGACGCCGACCTGTGCCGCCACGTAGAAAAACTGAGTCACGACGCCGCCGACGAATTCACGGTGCTGCCACAGCGTCTTGCTGTCGCTGCGCTGAATCCCGGATTCCTGCTCACGCAGATCGGGCATCGGCGTGCGGGCGAAGAGGGCGGCGACCAGCAATACGATCACCGCGATTACCACGTAGGTCGTCTGCAGCGAGCTGTTGTCAGTGGCCGCCTGGGCGCCGCCGAAGAACAGCGCGCCGCCGAGCAGCGGGCCGACGAACTGGCCCAGGCCATTGAACGACTGCGCGAGGTTGAGCCGGCGCTCGGCGCCTTTGGGGTCGCCGAGCACCGTGGCGTAAGGGTTGGCTGCGGTCTCCAGGCATCCCAGCCCCAGCGCGATGACGAACAGCGCGAACAGGAAGAACGGAAAGCTCGCGGCACTGGCGGCCGGCATGAACAGCAGCGCGCCCGCGGCGTAAAGGCACAGCCCCAGCAGAATCCCGGCCTTGTAGCCGAAGCGGTCCATCAGAAACCCGGCGGGCAGGGCGATGATGAAATAGGCGCCGAAGTAGGCCGCCTGCAACAGGCCGGACTGCGCCTTGCTGACATGCAGCGTTTCCTGGAAGTGCTTGTTCAGGACGTCGAGCAGGCCATAGGCCAGGCCCCAGAGAAAAAACAGGCTGGTGACCAGCATCAACGCCATCCGCACCGATGGCTCGGCGCGACGGTACACTTGGGTTTCGACTTTCGTGTCTTTGGTCAACATGACGCTCTCCTATTGTTTTTGTTGGGGCGTGAAACGTGACGGTGGGTGATGCATCGATTCCTGTAGGAGCGCGCTTGCCCGCGATATCAGTGGGTCAGCCGACACGTGTGGGTCAGGCTGAGTGCATCGCGAGCAAGCTCACTGCTATAGATTCAGAACGTTATCAAGGCTGCTCCGCCAGACTGAAAATCCGCTCCATGGGCTGCCATTTGTTGCCCGGTTCGGTCCAGGGTGTCGGCTTCTGGAAAGCCCACATCAGGTCTTCCCATTCCTGCACTTTGGGGTTCTCGACAGCGGCCTTGTCCATCGCTTCGGCACTGAATTCTCTGGTGGTTTCCATGACCATGAACAGCCGCGTGCCCAGCCGCCAGATCTGCATGTCGAGCACGCCCTGTTCGCGCAGGTGAGCGGCGATCTCTGGCCAGATCCGCGCGTGCAGGCGTTGATATTCGGCAATCGACGCGGGGTCGTCGGCCAGGTCCAGCGCCAGGCACAGTCGCTGCGCGCTCATGTCAGCGCCCGGTCCAGATGGGTGTAACCGCCATCGACCACCAGCCATTGTCCGGTGGTGTGCGAGGCGCGCGACGACAACAGAAACAGCACGCTGTCGGCGATTTCGGTCGGCGTGGTCATGCGCTTGCCCAGCGGAATTTTCTCGACGATCTTCGCCAGCTTCGCCTGTGGGTCGGTAAAGCTGTCGATCCAGCGCTCATACAACGGCGTCATCACTTCCGCCGGAATCACCGCATTGACCCGCACGCCATCCTCGAGCAATGAGGCCGCCCACTCGCGAGTCAGCGAGAGCTGCGCACCTTTGGACGCGGTGTAGCCGCTGGTGCCGCCCTGGCCGGTCAGGGCCGTCTTGGAACCGATGTTGACGATCGCACCCTGGCTCGCTTTCAGCGCCTCGACGCACAAATGCGCCATCAGGTAGTAATGGATCAGGTTCTTTTCCAGCGACTCGATGAACGCCTCGCGTCCCGCGTCCAGCCCGACGTTGTCGTTGACCCCGGCGTTATTGACCAGCCCGTCGATGCGCCCGAAACGTTCGAGCACGCTGCTGACGGCGGCGGCACATTGCGCTTCGTCGCGCAGCTCGACCTGGACGAAGAGGCTTTGCGGCTGGCGCTGATCGAGCTGTGCAGCCAACGGCGGGGGCAGCGGCTGGTTGGCGAAGATCACCGGGATCGCGCCTTCTTCGGCCAGACCCAACGAGATGGCGGCGCCGATGCCCGAGCCGCCGCCGGTCACGATGATGACTTTGTCTTGCAGGTGCAGATTCATGGGCAGTTTCCTTGCAGGCCATAAAGGCGGAGGGCAGTGCCGCCACGGATCGCCGCCTGTTCGTCGGCGGACAGCTCGCGCAGGGCGCTTTCGAATAAGTGGTGGACGTCGCCGTAGCTGCCGGCCAACTGGCACACCGGCCAGTCCGAGCCGAACATCAAACGCTGCGGACCGAACAGCTCCAGCGCAAGGTAGAAGTACGGCAGCAGCTGCACGGGTCGCCATTGCTGCCAGTCCGCCTCGGTGATCAGCCCCGAAAGCTTGCAACTGACGTGGGGCAGGGCCGCAAGCGGGCTGATGCGGTCGGCCCAGGCCAGCGGGTTTTCCTGCGACAGATCGGGTTTGCCAAGGTGATCGAGGATGATGTGATGGTCGTCGTGACGTTTGCAGAACTCGGCAGCGGCCGGCAGATCGGCGTCCTTGATCAGCAGGTCGTAGCTCAGTTCGCGGGCTTGCAGCAGACGCATGCCTCGGGCGAACGCCGGGTCTTGCATGAACAGCGAAGGCGACGGCTCGTCCTGGATCAGGTGGCGCATGCCCACCAGCTTGCGGGCCTGCGACCAGCTTTCCAGCTGGCGTTCCAGATCCGTCGCGCGCAAATCGACCCAGCCGACCACACCGACGATCCACGGATACTCATCGGCCAGCGCCAGCAGCGCATCGGTCTCATCGCTGCATTGGCGGGCCTGCACGGCAACGCAGCCGTCCAGGCCGTGCGCATCGAGTAACGGCTTCAGGTCCTGTGGTTGAAAGTCACGACGCAGCAGGCCGTGACGATCGTCGATCCACGGATACTCCTGCGCCTGGTAACGCCAGAAATGCTGATGAGCGTCCAGGCGTAACGCGGCCGCCGGGTTGCTCAAGTGTCGGGACGACATTGTTGTTGTACTCCGTCCGTTTTCGTTGCCTGTCACATCTCATCTGCTGGCGCGAGCAAGCTCACTCCTGCAAGGGATAAGCGCTTGATCAGGTAAAAGCAGGATCAGCCCCGATACGCATACTGTTTCCTCGACGCCTCTTTCATCTGGATCGAAAACCCTGGCGCCGAGGGTGGCATGTACGCCGCATCGCGGATCACGCAGGGGTCTTCGAAGTGTTCATGCAAGTGATCGACGAACTCCACCACGCGGCCTTCGTGAGTCCCGGCGATGCACAGGTAATCGATCATCGACAGGTGCTGCACGTACTCGCACAGCCCGACGCCGCCGGCATGCGGGCACACCGGCAGGTGATATTTGGCAGCCATGAGCATGACCGCCAGCACTTCGTTGACCCCGCCCAGGCGGCAGGCGTCGATCTGCACCACGTCGATGGCTTCACGCATGATCAGTTGCTTGAAGACGATGCGGTTCTGACACATCTCACCGGTGGCGACTTTTACCGGCAGTACGCCGAGTCGAATCTTGCGGTGGCCTTCGACGTCATCCGGGCTGGTCGGCTCTTCGATGAACCAGGGCTTGGCAAAGGACAGCTCGCGGACCCAGTCGATGGCGGCGTCGACTTCCCAGACCTGATTGGCATCGATCATCAAATGCCGATCCGGACCGAGCACTTCGCGGGCGATGCGCACCCGGCGAATGTCGTCCTGCAGGTCGCGACCGACCTTGAGCTTGATGTGCGAAAAACCGCCGTCGACGGCTTCCTGGCACAGCCGGCGCAGTTTGTCGTCGGGGTAGCCCAGCCAGCCGGCAGAGGTGGTGTAGCAGGGATAACCCTTGGCCTGCAGCGCTGTCAGGCGCTCGGCCTTGCCCTTGGCGCGATCACGCAGCAAGGTCAGTGCTTCGTCCGGGGTGATGCAGTCGGTGATGTAACGAAAATCGATGCAGCGCACCAGTTGCTCGGGGCTCATGTCGGCCACCAGTTGCCACACCGGCTTGCCCTCGGCCTTGGCCCACAAGTCCCACGTGGCGTTGACCACCGCGCCGGTCGCCAGGTGGATGGCGCCCTTGTCCGGGCCGATCCAGCGCAACTGGCTGTCGCTGGTGACGTGCCGCCAGAAGCGCCCCATGTCTTCGGCGATCCACTCAAGCTTCAGGCCGACCATGACGCCGGACAGCGCCTTGATCGCCGCGCAGCAGATCTCGTTGCCACGGCCGATGGTGAAGGTCAGGCCATGGCCCTGCAATGCGGGATCATCGGTTTCAAGAATGACGTAAGCGGCGGAGTAATCCGGGTCGGGGTTCATCGCGTCGGAGCCGTCCAGCGACTGCGAAGTGGGAAAGCGAATGTCTTCAACGCGCAGGGCGGTGATGGTCGTCATGGCGGATCCCTTTGGAATTGTTGTTGGGAGGCAGTGAGTCTCGGATGCAGCGGTCATCCGGCGGAAGTGAGTGCTCACGACGAGGCCGGTCCGCGCGTTTTCTGCGGTCCGGACGACGCCTTCGTGAGCGTGCTCACTGCCCTCCGTGCAGCGCCGTCGGTCGGTGCGACGGCGCCATCCTGATCAAGCGTCGACGGTCAGTTGCTCCTGTTCACCCAAGCCTTCAATGCCCAGGCGCATGCGCTGACCGGCGCGCAGGAATACCGGCTCCGGCTTGATGCCCAGGCCCACGCCCGGCGGCGTTCCGGTGGAAATCACATCACCCGGTTGCAGGCTCATGAACTGGCTCAGGTAGCTGACCAGTTTCGGGATCTGGAAAATCATCGTGCGGGTATTGCCGTTCTGGTAACGCTTGCCGTCCACTTCCAGCCACAGGTTGAGCTGATGCGGATCGGCGATCTCATCTTTGGTCACCAGCCACGGGCCGGTCGGGCCGAAGGTGTCGCAGCCCTTGCCCTTGTCCCAGGTGCCGCCGCGTTCGATCTGGAATTCGCGCTCGGAGACATCGTTGATCACGCAATAGCCGACCACGTGATCCATCGCATTGGCTTCGTCGATGTAGCGGCCGCCCTTGCCGATCACCACGCCCAGCTCCACTTCCCAGTCAGTCTTTCTGGAGTTGCGCGGGATCTCGACATTGTCGTTCGGGCCAATGATCGCGCTGGTCCACTTGTTGAAAATGATCGGTTCCTTCGGGATGTCGGCGCCGGTTTCCGCCGCGTGGTCGGCGTAGTTCAAGCCGATGCAGATGAACTTGCCGACCTGACCCACGCACGCACCGATGCGCGGTGAGTCCTGCACCAGCGGCAGACTGGCCGGGTCCAGCGCCTTGAGCCTGGCGATGCTTTCCGGGCTCAGTGCCGGGCCTGACACGTCATCGATGAATTCCGACAGGTCGCGAATGCCTCCGTCTTTGTCCAGCAGGGCCGGAAGTTCTTTGCCTGGTTCGCCGTAACGCAGCAGTTTCATTGGATGTCCTCGTTTGAATGATGAATCAGCATGGGGTCTCAGCCCGTATAGGTGTGCTTGCTCGCGAGAGCGTCGTATCAGCCACCGCTTGCGAAACAGACATATCGCATCGCGAGCAAGCTCACTTCTACAGGGGGCAGGTAGGCGTGGGTGAGTTCAATTACTCCATCCACCATCGATGATCTGTGCCGTACCGGTGGTGAACCCGCTGGCAGGGGAGCCGAGGTATAACGCCAGTTGCGCGATTTCCTGCGGCGTACCCAGGCGGCCCATGGGCTGGCGGGCCTCGAACGCAGCGTACACATCGGCCTCGTCCCGCTGCTCGCGGGCCGCCTGTTCGGCCACCCGCTGACGCAATGACGGCGACTCGACGGTGCCGGGGCAGATGCAGTTGCAGCGGATGTTCTGACCGACGAAGTCGGCGGCGACCGAGCGAGTGATGCCGATCACGGCGGCCTTGCTGGCGCAGTAGGCGAAGCGGTTGGGAACGCCCTTGATGGCCGAGGCCACCGACGACATATTGATGATCGAGCCGCCGCCGTTGGCCAGCATCGCGGGCAGGAACGCCCGAATCATCTTGTACATGGCCGTGACGTTGAGGTCGAACGCGAAATTCCAGTCTTTGTCCGAACACTCCAGAATGTTGCCGCTGTGCACCACGCCTGCGCAGTTGAACAGTACATCCAGTGCGCCGATCTCAGCGGCCAGTTGCTCGATGGCGCGGTGGTCGGTGACGTCGAGTACGTGTTTGTGCACGCCCTGCAGGGTGTCCAGCGCGGCGCCGTTGATATCGACCGCAAAGACTTCCGCGCCGGCATTCAGATAAGCCTCGACACTGGCTTGACCGATGCCTTGAGCTGCGGCAGTGATGAGCACGCGCTTACCGGTAAGGTCCATGATGCATCCTTTGTTTTTATTGTTGAGGCGACCGTGGTCGGTCTGATGGTCAGGCCATTCAACGCGTGCCAGGGGAGTTGAGCCGAACCCTTCCGGGTTTGCTATCATCCGCTCGTCACAGGCGTACAATGGTCAGGCCATTGGTCCTGTTTTTAGCACTTGTTTTCGGCCTCAACAAGGTCATTTTCATGCCGGACAGCCATCTTCATCTTTGAGCCGAGTGCCCATGCCAATCCAAGCTATTGATAACCAACGGCTTTACCGCCAGATCGCCGATCAGCTTCGGGCCTTGATCGACAGCGGCGAATTTCCGCCCGGTAGCCGATTGCCCGCCGAACGAGAGCTGGCCAAGTTATTGGGTGTCAGTCGAGCGTCGGTGCGCGAGGCGATGATCGCGCTGGAAGTCATCGGCCTTGTCGATGTGCGCGTCGGGAACGGCGTACTGGTGTGTGAGCCACCGGTGCAGTCGCTGTCGGATGAACCGGTGATGACCCAGGCGACCCGCGATCAGTGGAAAGACGTCGATCCGGAGCTGGGCATCGAGGTGGATTTCAGTGCGGAAATTCCGCCGTTCGCCTTGCTCCAGGCGCGCCGTCTGATCGAGCCGGAGACCGCGGCGCTGGCGGCGCAGAACGCGAGTGATGAAGAGCTGGAGTCGATCCGCGAAGCCTTCGAGCGCAACACCCGCGACAACCGCGAACATTCCCACACTCATCCGGGCGACCGGCTGTTCCATATCCGCATCGCCCAGGCGTCGGGCAACCCGGCGTATGCGCTGATGATCCAGCACTTGCTGGGTCATCAATACGGCAGCATGTTCCAGCGTCTGCAGGCGCATTACACCTCGGACGACATGCCGTTCCGCTCGGAGCACGAGCATCGTTTGGTTCTGCAGGCGCTGCAGAACCGTGACCCGCACGCCGCGCGGCAGGCGATGGCCGATCACCTGGATGAAGTGATCCGGATCTTCAGTCGCGGCGGGGCGTAACCGTCGCCGCGGCTGCAGACCCTCTCAACCGTGGTCAGTCATGCGTCGGTGGAGAGCGTCACCGCTTCCCACGCGGCAATTTCCGATTCCAGCAGGGCCAGCTTGTCCCGCACCAGTTTCAACGCATCGCTGCCGAGCAACAGGTGGGCAGGCGGGTTTTCGCTGTCGATCAGTTTCAGCATGGCGTTCGCCGCTTTCAGCGGATCGCCGATCTGTTTGCCGCTGCGTTCCTCCCGGGCCTTGCGGATCGGGTCGAAGGTTTCGTCGTAATCGGCGATCTGGCGAGGCGAGCGTTGCATCGAACGACCTGCCCAATCCGTGCGAAACCCGCCTGGCGCCACTGCCGTGACGTGCACGTTGAACGGCTTGAGCTCTTTGCCCAATGCTTCTGAAATTCCTTCCAGCGCGAACTTGCTGCCGTTGTAGTAGGCGATGCCCGGCATGGTGATGAAGCCGCCCATCGATGTGATGTTGAGAATGTGGCCTTTGCGACGCTGACGAAACAACGGCACGAAGGCTTTGGTGATCGCGACGGCGCCGAACACATTGACGTCGAACTGGCGGCGCAATTCGTCCAGCGACGACTCTTCCAGAATGCCTTCGTGACCGTAGCCGGCATTGTTGACCAGCACGTCCACCGGCCCGAACGCTTTGTCGACGTTGGCGATCACGGTGTCGATGGCGTCGAATTCGGTGACGTCCAGCAGCACACCGTGGGCGCGGCCGTTCGTGTGGGATTCAAATTCGGCCAGTGCTTCCTGGGTGCGCAGGGTGCCGATCACGGTGTGTCCGGCGGCCAGCGCCTGCTGCGCCAACGCTTTGCCGAAGCCACTGCTGACGCCGGTGATGAACAGGGTTTTGGTCGTGGTCATGTCGTTTCCTCACAAGGCAGATGTCGTTGCTCGATAACGCCATATTAGAAACCTCGGGCTGCGAAGCGCTGTACCAGTCCTCCGGGATGATTGCCTGATCCTGCACGGGGCGACATCACCGATCATTGCGCGCGAGCACTTGCAGGACCAGCTTCAGCCGGGAAGGGGCCGGTGCGTTGGGTGGAGATGCAGCGGCTGGAAATCAGTCTTCGCGGGCAAGCGCGCTCATGCAGTGACAGAGCGGGTGCGAGCGCCTGCGAACGGGCGTGCAGCGTTCAGGTTCGGGGGTTGGCCGAGTTCTTGGTCACCAGCCGCAATCCACTCGCCACGCTGCCCACGGCGGCGAAACCGGCGCCAATGCTCAAGGCCAGCACCGGGCCGTGTGCGCTGGAGATGCCGAAGCTCAACGCGACCAGCGCCGCGCCTGTCGCCTGACCGATCAGCCGTGCCGTGGCGATGGTGCCGCTGGCGCCGCTGGAGCGCTCCTTGGGGGCGCTGGTCATCAGGGCTTTCTGGTTGGGCGCCTGGAAGAAACCGAAGCCGATGCCGCAAAGGATCATCCGCAGCACGATGGACACAACGCTGGCGTCGGCCGGCATGGTCGCCAGCGAGATCATCCCGCCGCACAGCATGGCCAGGCCAATGCCGCCCAGCAGGCCGGGTGGGTAGCGGTCCGACATGCGCCCGGCGAACGGCGCGATCATCGCCACCACCACGGACCATGGCGTCATCAGAAACCCCGTCTGCACCGGGTCGCGGCCGAGCGTGGTTTCAAAAAAGAATGGCAGTGACACGAACGCCAGCCCTTGGGTGGCGAACGAGCAGAATGCGGTCAGCGCCGACAGGGCGAACATCGGCCGCTTGAGCAAGTCCAGCGGAAACATCGGTGCAGGATGGCCCGCCTCGCGCTTGAGCATCGCCGCGCCGCCCACCAGAAACACCGCCAGCGCAATCAGCACGCTGCTCATGGAGCCCAGCTGCGCCGCTTGGCTGAGCGCGAAAATCAGGGCGCCGAAGGTGATCACGTTGAGGATCGCGGTCACCCGGTCGAAGGTCAGGCTGCCCGGCCGGGTGGCAGGCAGGGAGTTCCAGGCGAAGACCAGCGCGAACACGCCGATCGGCAGGTTGATCGCGAACAGCCAGGGCCAGTTGGCGACTGAGAGCACCAGCGAGGCGATGGTCGGGCCGATGGAAAACGAGGTGCGGACGACCAGCGCGTTCATGCCCAGACCGCGACCGAGGCGTTCGTGGGGGAAGATTGAGCTGATCAGCCCGGCATTGACGCTCATGATCGCGCTGGCGCCAATGCCCTGCAGTACGCGGGCGATGGTCAGCGTCGGCAACGACCAGGAAAACGTACACAGCGCCGACGACACCACGAACAGGATCAGGCCACCCAGATACACTTTGCGCTGCCCCAGCACGCCGCCTAGCGCGGCGAACGGCAACAAGGTGGCGACGGCGGCGAGTTGGTAGGCATTGATGATCCACACCGATGCGGCAGGCGAGGCGTGCAGGTCGGCGGCGATGGCGGGGAGTGCGGTATTGGCAATGGCTGTGTCCAGTGTCGCCAGGGCGATGGACAGCAGAATCGCGACCATGCCGCGAAACTCGCGAGAGGTCAGTTTATCGTTGACGCGTGGGGAATCCTGAGTGGCGGGCTGGACCATTATCGACAACGCTCCGAGAGAGGCGACAGGCGGGTCTGCAAGCACAGACGAAAGCGTGATGGTGCCGGTTCGGCAGGGGGCTGTGCAATGGGCAATGCTTGAGTTTGAGCGGTTCGCGCGTTTGACGGACTGTCGAGAGGCGTCGAAAACGGGTAAAAGCGCGCTTGCCAGCGAAGCGTTCATCTCATCCGATCAAGCTGCAGCTGACGCAGCATTTGTTCGGATCATGAGTGTCTTCGCGGGCAAGCGTGTCAATGTAGAGCGCGGGGGTGCTTAGCCCGCCGGCGCATCGATATCCCGGTCAGTCTCTCCCGTCTGGTTTTCTTCTTTGGTGGTGTCCGGAGACTCATGCTCTTCGGGCTCGAAGTCAGGCGTGAAGCTGTTTTCGCCGGACAGATTGCCGTTGTTCTCCTGGCTCTGCGCACCGTTGTTGCTCTGACTCTGCGCGCCGCCCTGTGCAGGCGCCTTGTCCTGACCCATCTGGTTATCCGGGGTATCCGGGTCAATGGCCGGGTCGTTGCGTTCGCCGTTCTGCTGATTATTCGGGTTAGCCATATCCACCTCTTCGGTCATGCCCTGTTCAAAGGGCTTACAGATATCGATGGCGCCGCCTTGCAAGCGTTCGATCAATCTGCCGACTGGTTGCCAGCGCGGCTCAGCTGTCTCGATAGGCGCCCGTCACCGGCAGGCGGCTGCCGAGGCGATAGCGCGAGGAGGGATGCACCAGCCGCACGAAGGTGACCACGCGCCCGCTGTTCCACGTCCGGCGCAGCAACACCAGACACGGCTCGCTGGCGTCGATCTGCAACAACCTGCGCTCCTCGGCGCTCGGGTGACTGGCTTCGACGATGTGCTCCATCTCGTCCGGTTGAATGATCTGCAGCAGATAGCGCGCCGACTGCAACGTGTCACCGAATGGCTGCTCGAGAAACGCCGGGGCGGTCTGCGGATTGACGTAGCGATCTTCCAGCTGCACCGCGACGCCGTCCTCGTAATGCACGCACAGCAGATGAAACACCGACGCACCGGTCGTCAGGGACAGCGCAGCGGCGATCGGCATCGAAGCGGCTTCCCGACCCAGATGCAGCACCTGGCAGTGATAGCGATGACCGCGCGCGACGATCTCGTCGGCGATGTTGGTGATGTGCAGCAGGTTGGACTGCGGCTTGCTCTCGGCCACGAACGTGCCGACCCCGGTCACCCGCAGCAGCCGGCCTTCTTCCGTCAGTTCGCGCAAGGCGCGATTGACTGTCATGCGCGACATGCCCAGTTCCAGCACCAGACGGTTCTCCGACGGAATCAGGTCGCCGGGCTTCCATTCCCCGGACACCAGCTTGCCGTGCACGAACTCCTTGGCCTGCCGATACAGGGCCTGCGGTGCCGGCTTGTCCATCATTGACCTCCTTAACGCAGTACGGTCCGGATGATCACCTGCAGGAGCGCGCTTGCCCGCGATCACGACGGGTCTGCGCCATCCTGTCTCAAGATCTTACGACCGGTTCCCGGCCGATCGTGGGCAGGCGCGCTCTTACAAGATCAGCGCTTGCTGTTTGCCGTCCTGCCAGAATGCGTTGCGGTCCAGGTAGTTCTGCAAAAACTGCTGCAAACGCGGCTGTTCCGCGTTGTGGAAAATCTGCTGCGGCGTGCCGCGCGCGACCACTTCGCCCTGATCGAGGAAAATCACCGAGTCGGCCACCTGCGCAGCGAAACCCATCTCGTGGGTCACCACGACCATGGTCATGCCTTCTTTGGCGAGCGTCTTCATCACTTGCAGCACTTCGCCCACCAGTTCCGGATCCAGCGCCGAAGTCGGCTCATCGAACAGCATGATGTGCGGCTCCATCGCCAGTGCCCGGGCGATCGCCACGCGCTGCTGCTGACCGCCCGACAACTGCGCCGGATAGGCCTGGGCCTTGTGTGCCAGACCGACCTTGTCGAGCATCGCCATGCCACGGGTGTTCGCTTCGTCTGCGGGCAGTTTGCGCACGCGGCGCAAGGCTTCGCAGACGTTGCCGATCGCTGTCATGTGCGGCCACAGGTTGAACTGCTGGAACACCATGCCGACGTTGCGCCGCACCTGATTGATCTGCGACTGCGGAGCACGACGGCGACCCTTGTCGGTCTCCTGCCAGCCGAGCAACTGGCCCTCGATGCGGATCTGGCCTTCGTCGTATTCCTCGAGAAACGCCATGCTGCGCAGCAGGGTGCTTTTGCCCGACCCGGAAGGGCCGATCAGGCACACCACTTCGGAGCGGCGCACCTGCAGATCGATGCCTTTGAGCACGCGCAGGTTGCCGAAGCTTTTGCCGACCCTGTCCAGCGTCAGAATGGTTGGCTGCTCGCCGGGCGCTGTTGCCGAAGTCTTCATGCTTTCACCTTGTTTCTCGCGTGTGCTGGCGGACACGGGGCCGCTGGGAATCAGGAAACTGTTCATCGTGGTTGCTTGTTCATGAAGCGGCCGACGCGGGTTTCCAGGAGCATGCCCAGCCGCGAGCACAGCTCCACCAGAATCAGGTAGCCGATGCACAGCATCAGCAGGGTTTCGACGAACGCGAACGTCTCCGAGCCGATCCCGGTGAGCACCATCGTCAGCTCCGGAATGGTGATGATCGACAGCACGGCGGTTTCCTTGCACAGCACGGTAATCATGTTCACCAGCGCCGGAAGGATGATCACCAGCATCTGCGGGACCTGGATGCGCCAGATGCATTGCAGGCGGGTGATGCCCAGGCAATCGGCGGCTTCCAGTTGCCCGCGGGCGACCGAGTCGAAGCCGGAGCGGAAGATTTCGGCAAAGTACACGCTGCCATAGACGCCCAGGCCCAGAATGCCGGCCGGAATGGGGTCCAGGCTCAACCCGAAGGACGGGCCGCCGTAGTACACCAGAAACAGTTGCACCAGAAACGGCGTGCTGCGGATCAGCTCGATGAACACCCTGAGCGGCGCGCGCACGACGTTGTTGCCGAATACCTGTGCCACGGCGATCAACATGCCCAGGGCGATGCCGAGCACGACGCCGCTGCTCCACGTGGCGAGGGTGACCATGAAGCCCGAGCCGATGTCGCCCAGGTGGTCGGTGATGATGGTCGGATCGAAGATCATGCGGTCTCCTCCTTGAGCCGACGCTCCAGCACGCTGCCACAGAAGGCCAGCGGAATGTTGATCAGGCAATAGAAGCCGGCCAGCATCAGGTAGTCCTGAACGAACATGTAGTCGCTGGCGGCGAGGTTCTGCGCGGTGCGCGTCAGATCGGCCAGGCCCACCACCGACACCAGTGACGATGCCTTGATCAGCAGGATCATTTCATTGACCAGCGCCGGCAGCGTCAGGCGTACGGCCTGAGGCACACGGATGCGGATCAGCATCTGGCTGGCGCTCATGCCGAGCAACCCTGCGGCTTCGAGCTGGCCGCCCGGAATGGCGAGGAAACCGCCGCGCATGATTTCCGCGATGTAAGCGCCCGCCGCCAGCGACAGGCCAATGATCGCGGCCACCGTGGGCGACACGTTGGGCAGGCCGATGCGCGGCAGGAAGTAATAAATGAACAGCAACTGGACCAGCAGCGGAATGCCGCGGAACACGAAGATGTAAGCGCCGCCCAGACGGCGGAGCAGGGGAATCGGGGACAGACGCAGGCTGCCGACGACGATGCCGATGACGAAACCGAACGCCAGCGCGGCGATGGACACCTGCAACGTCACCCACAGGGCGCCGAGCAATAAAGGTGCGTTCTGCTGCAGCAAGGGCCAATCGAACACGTTGTGACTCCAGCTATCTCGAACGGGTGGCGTTGCACGTGTAGGAGCGTGGCTTGTCCCGCGATCGGCTGCGAAGCAGTCGCAAGTCCATGTCTCCCGGCGGCACCTGAAACACCGCATGGGTAGACTTTACGACGACTTCGTCGCCGGTCGCGGGACAAGCCGCGCTCCTGCAGAGGGGCGTGGCGTTGCTGAGCGCGCGCTTTACCACGTCGGCTCGAAATCACCCTTCGGCACGTCCATCTCCGCACCAAGCCATTTTTTCTGCAGGGCGGCGAGGCGGCCGTCGTCGTGCATCCTGGTCAGGGCTGCGTCCAGCGCCGCGATCAGGCTGTCGGCATCGGCGTCCTTGCGGCCCAGGTACGCGAAATAGGATTTCTTGCCGAACGGCGGCTGCACCACTTTGTACAGATTGGCTTTCTGGGCAGCGACGTAAGAGATGTTCGGCAGCGAGTTGGCGACGGCGACGATGCGCTTGGCCGCGAGGTCAGCGTAAGCCTGGTTGTTGTCGACGTATTCGCGAATGGTGACCTTCTCCGGCAGGGTCGCGGCGAAGGCTTTGAGCTCTTCGAGTTGCGCTGACCCTTTACCGGCACCCACGGTTTTGCCGGCGATGTCTTCAGGCTTCTTGATGCTGTCGTCCTTGGCCCCCGCCATCAGCGCCACAGTGGCTTCGGCAATGGGCGAAACGAAGTGATAGCGCTCTTTGCGCGCCTTGGTGACGATGATCGGGCCGGCAACCACGTCGAATTTCTTCGCTTCCAGCCCTGGCAGCACGCTCGGCCAAGGCAGATCGAGGAACTTGATCTTGACCCCCAGCTCCTTGCCCAGCTCCTCGAACAACTCGGCGTTCAGGCCTTTCTGTTTGCCCCCATCGAGAAAGTCGAACGGGGCAAATTGCATTTCGGTGCCGACAACCAGCTCACCGGCTTTCTTCACGTCGGCCAACTGGTCCGCCTGCGCCGCGATGGAGAAAGCCGTCAGCGCCGCCGCGATGCTCAGGCTTTTGAACGTCTTACTGAAAAGAGAATCGAGTCGCATTGTGTAACTCCTTCAGATGCAGTGTTGTCGTCGTGAGGTGGGGCAGATGTGCTACGGGTGCTGCAGTTAGCGTGCCATACCGGTATATACAACCGGCCGGCCGTTCAGCCGAAGATCTTGCCCGGGTTGAGAATGCCCTTGGGGTCCAGGCTGTTCTTCAGCGCGACCATCGTCTGCATGGCGTCCGCACTGACGGAGTGGTGAAGAAACTCGCGCTTGAGCAGGCCGATGCCATGCTCGGCGGACACCGCCCCGCCCAGCTCGCCGACCGCGCTGTAGACCAGTTCTTCGATCTCGAACACGGGCGCAGGCTGAGGCAGCGAATGGCAGTCCACCGTCAGGTGCAGATTGCTGTCGCCGATGTGGCCGAAATACACGCTGCGGTTGCCGGGCCAGCGCAGGTCCAGGCGTTCGCGGCACAGGTCTGCGAACTCACCGATCTGGCCAATGGGCAGGCTGATGTCGAAATTCAACGGCGCCAGGCGCACCGGAAACTCTGCGGTCGCTTCACGGATCTTCCACAAGCTGCGCGCCTGGGCCTGCGAGCTGGCAAGGATGGCGTCAACCACTTCGCCCGCATTGAGGGCGGCTTCCAGTGTCTGCTGCAGCGCTTCATCGCTGGCCGAGGATTCGAGCAGGACGTAAAGCGGGTGATGATCCGGCATGGGCGAAACCGGGTTTTCCAGCCAGGACACGCCCATGCGAAAGAAGTCCTGCCACATCAATTCGTACGCCTGGGGCGTGCCGACGCTGCGCTGGATGCGCCGCAGCAAGGCGACGGCGCTGGGGTAGTCGGGCAGGGCGCAGAGCAACGTGGTGGACTGGCCCGGCTGTGGCGCCATCTTCAGCACCGCGCGGGTAATCACCCCAAGGGTGCCTTCGCTGCCGATGAAGCACTGTTTCAGGTCATAGCCGCAGTTGTTCTTGATCATCTTGTTCATCAGGTTCAACACACGACCGTCGGCCAGCACGACTTCCAGGCCCAGCACCAGGTCGCGGGTCATGCCATAACGGATCACTGCGTTGCCGCCGGCGTTGGTGGCGATGTTGCCGCCGATCTGGCAGGAACCGCGCGCGCCCAGGTCCAGCGGAAACAGAAAGCCGGCGTTGGCGACAGCGTGCTGAATGTCCTGCAGAGCGGTACCGGCCTTGACCGTGACAGTGGCGGCCGCGGCATCGATTTCTTCGATGCCCTGCAAACGATCCAGCGACAGGGCGATGTCCGTCGCCCTCGGCACCGCGCCGCCCGCCAGCCCGGTCATGCCGCCTTGCGGGACGACCGGTTGACCTGCAGCGTTGCAGATGCGCAGGGCGGCGGCGACCTGTTCGGTGTCTTTAGGCAGGAGCAGCGCTGCCGGGCAGGTGGGGGCGTGGCGGGTCCAGTCGCTGTAGTGACGCTGACTGATCGAGTCGCCCGTCAGCACCTGCCCGTCGCCCAGGGCGTCGCGCAATCGGGTGAGGGTCTGTTGCAGGTCGTTCATGACATCAACTCACGGAAAAGGTCGCGTCGCGCTGGCGGCTGGCGCGCAACTGGTTCAGGTCCGGCTGCCCGAGCAGGGTCAGGGCCAGACGCAATTCATGACTCAGCAGATCAAGGGCGTGACCGGCACCCGCCTGACCGCCCACGGCGACGCCATACAGCGTGGCGCGGCCCAGCAGGACTGCATCGGCGCCCAGTGCGCAGGCTTTGAGAATGTCGGTGCCGCGCCGGATGCCGCTGTCCAGAAGAATGCTCAGCTTGCCTTTCGCGACCTCGGCGATGGCTGGCAGGCAATCGAGACTGGCAGGCACGCCGTCGAGCTGGCGTCCGCCATGGTTGGTCACCACAACGCCATCGAGCCCAAGCTGCACGGCGCGTTCGGCGTCCTCAGGATGCATCACGCCCTTGAGCAGCAGCCGATGAGGCCAGCGCTCGCGCAGGCGGGCGAGAAACTCCCAACTCAGCTGCTTCTCCATCTTCGCGCCGATGAAATGCGCGGCGCCGGCTGCGTTGCGTTGATCGGCAGGCAAGTAGCGATCCAGATTGGCCATGCTCGGCATGCCGTGGGGCCACAGCGTCTGCCGGATCCAGCGCGGATGGCGCAAGACGTCCAGCTTGTTGCGCAGGCTCAGTTGGCGCGGACGGGCGAAATTACGTCGGTCCCATTCGCGATTGCCGAGCAGAACGGCGTCGGTGGTCAGCAGCAAGGTCTTGCAACCCACGGCGTCGGCGCGTTGCAGCAAGTCTTCCTGCACGGCGGGGTCGCTCATGCTGTAAAGCTGAAACCAAAGATCGACGCCCGGAACGGCCTGGACGATCTGCTCCATCGAAGTGGTCGAGACCGTGCTCAGGGAGAAGGGCAGCCCGCGCTCGGTGGCGGCGCGCGCCAGGTGGATATCGGCGTCGCGAAACAGCATGCCGTTGTAGCCCGTGGGCGCGATGGCCATCGGCAGGGTTTTGTGCTCGCCGAGTAGCATGCGGTGCGTGTCCGGCGACTCGCCCGGCACCAGCGTTCGGGGCAACAGGCTGACCTCGGCGAACGCCTGGCGATTGCGCGCCAGCGTCAGTTCTTCCTCGGCGCCGCCCTCAAGGTATTCCCAGGCGAAATGCGGCAAGCGACGACGGGCCATATGGGCCAGTTCGGCGATGCTGTGCGCACGATTGAAATCAGTGCCGGCGTGATAACGACGCATGAATGTCCTTGGTCGAGCTGTATAGACAGCCGACGCAAGATACAGGCCAGTTCAGCGCTGGAGGCTGGGTCTCGGGTTGCCAACGATCTCGCAGCAGAAAAGCCGAAAGGATGTCACCAAAAGTTGCACCGATTGCGTTCCCGTGCCCATTGATGGGGCGTCCAGAAACTTCATGCCGCCCGGTTCGCTCCATCTGCACAGGCACGTACGATGTTCCGCGATTGCGGTGGTCAGCCATTGATTGCCTGTCTGACACACCGCAATCGCGGGCACGCATGGCCCTGCAGACTCCCGCGTCTCATGCACGGCATATTAAATGCTTCACCTGTCTATACAGCTTGCCGATCCTTTCGTAGACAGGAGTTTGCATGACCGTTCACAGCAACCCCGCATCCATCAGCCTCCCGCTGATCGACATGGCCGGTGTCCGAGAAGGCGACCCGTCGGCGATCGCGCGTGCCGGAGAGGCCATCCGCAAGGCCTGCAGCGAAACCGGGTTTTTCTACATCATCAATCACGGCGTGCCGCAGAAGGTGATCGACGCCGCCATGGCTGCGGCGAAGACTTTTTTTGCCTTCCCGGCGGAGGTCAAGCGTCAGGTCGCGGTCAACAAACGCCATCGCGGCTGGCACGCGCTGGGCGGGGCGCTGATGTACGAAGCGACCAAGCCGGACTTCAAGGAATTCTTCAGCATGGGCTTGGAGTTGCCGGAAGACGATCCATGCGTGTTGGCGGGGGAGGCGCTGCGCGGGCCCAACCAGTGGCCGGATTTCATGCCCGAACTGCGTCTGGCGCTGGATGCGTATTACGAAGAAATCGGCGAGGCCGGTGCGGACTTGCTCAAGGCGGTCGCGGTGGGACTGGGCATTGCTCCGGCGTTTTTTGAGCCCAAGTACGGCAAACGCCTGCAACGCACGCAGATGGTCTATTACCCGCCGCATCCGCCGAGGGCTGAGACGGATCAGTTCGGCGTGGCGCCGCACACCGATTACGGCTGCATCACGCTGTTGTATCAGGACAACAGCGGCGGCCTGCAAGTGCGCGAGCTGGGCAGCAACAGTTGGATCGACGCGACGCCGATGGAAGGCAGCCTGGTGGTCAACGTCGGCGATCTGCTGGCGCGCTGGTCCAATGACCGTTTTCGATCGACGCTGCATCGGGTGATCAACACGTCGGGGCACGAGCGGTATTCGATTGCGACTTTCTATGACCCGACCTACGGCGCGGTGGTCGACCCCTGTGATCTGGGCATCGATTCCGCATCCAGCCTTTATCCACCCGTGGCGGCAGGCGATTACATCCTCAAGCGGATCGACGACTCCATGGCGTATCGCAGGAAAGCGCAGTGATTAGGGCCATGAGCCGATGCATTCGATTGGATGAACGCGAGCAAGCGCGCTCCTGCGGGGTTGTGTGTCGAGCACAAAAAAGGGGAAGCAGACATCAATCTGCTTCCCCTCATGCCGTTTCCGGCTTGCCGCCGCTGTTTCAGATCACTGCCAGAATCGCCTGGGTCACCGCTCCGATGTTGCGCGTGTTCAGCGCTGCAACGCAGATGCGGCCGGTGTCCAGCGCGTAGATGCCGAACTCGTTGCGCAGACGATGCACCTGCTCGGTGGTCAGGCCCGAATAGGAAAACATCCCACGCTGACGCGCGACGAAGCTGAAGTCCTGGCCCGCGGCATTGTTCGCCAGACGTTGGGTCATCTCTTCACGCATGCCACGAATGCGCAGGCGCATTTCTGCCAGCTCGTCTTCCCATTTCTGACGCAGCTCAGGGCTGTTCAACACCGCGGCAACGATGGTCGCGCCATGGGTCGGCGGGTTGGAGTAGTTGGTGCGGATCACACGCTTGACCTGCGACAGAACGCGCGCGGTTTCTTCTTTGGAGTCGGTGACGATCGACAGCGCGCCGACGCGCTCGCCATACAGCGAGAACGATTTGGAGAACGAGCTGGAGGCGAAGAACGTCAGGCCGGAGTCGGCGAACAGGCGCACGGCGGCGGCGTCTTCGTCGATGCCATCACCAAAGCCCTGATAGGCCATGTCCAGGAACGGCACGTGGCCTTTGGTTTTCAGGACCTCAAGGACTTTTTTCCAGTCTTCCAGGGTCAGGTCGACACCGGTCGGGTTGTGGCAGCACGCGTGCAACACGACGATGGAGCCCGCCGGCAGATTCTGCAGGTCTTCCAGCATGCCCGCGCGATTGACGTCATGGGTCGCGGCGTCGTAATAGCGATAGTTCTGCACCGGGAAGCCGGCGGTTTCAAACAGCGCGCGGTGGTTTTCCCAGCTCGGGTCGCTGATGGCGACGACCGCGTCCGGTGACAGCTGCTTGAGGAAGTCGGCACCGATTTTCAGCGCGCCGGTACCGCCGACGGCCTGCACGGTCATGACCCGGCCCGAGGCCAGCAATGGCGACTCGGCACCGAACAGCAGGGTCTGCACGGCCTTGTCGTAGGCTGCGATGCCATCGATCGGCAGATAGCCGCGGGGTACGTGTTGAGCGACACGAATCTCTTCTGCTTCGGCAACGGCACGCAGCAGCGGAATTTTCCCTTCTTCGTTGCTGTAAACGCCTACACCCAGGTTGACCTTGGTCGTACGGGTATCAGCGTTGAATGCTTCGTTGAGGCCCAGGATAGGATCGCGTGGTGCCATTTCGACAGCGGAGAACAGGCTCATTTTTGCGGCAGCTCTGAATGGGGAGTGAATGGGTAGCATCGCTCCGGCCGAATGCACTAGAGCGGTGCACAAACGGGGAGCTAGTATAGAGGCCATCGCCGACGGGGGCGACAGGTCAGGGGCGGTTTTTTCGAGGTATTTCCGATTATTTCCCGACCATTAGTCATGTCGCGCGGACTAATGTCCTGACGACGGCTTGAAAGCCGGCGATGACGACTCCATTTGTAGTCCCATCACTTCCTTTCACGTGCGTCTTTTCCTTTGGCGGGATCAGCCGTCCGCGCTCATTACGCCCCGGCCAGACGTCATGCTGTGGGGGCGAACACAGAGGTACGTTATGTCCGAGTTCCAACTCGTTACCCGTTTCGAGCCGGCCGGGGATCAGCCGGAAGCCATTCGTCAGCTGGTCGAGGGCATCGACGCCGGGCTGTCGCACCAGACGCTGCTGGGTGTGACCGGCTCAGGCAAGACGTTCAGCATTGCCAACGTCATTCAGCAGGTCCAGCGCCCGACCCTCGTGCTGGCGCCGAACAAGACCCTGGCCGCTCAGTTGTATGGCGAGTTCAAGGCGTTCTTCCCGAACAACGCGGTCGAGTACTTCGTCTCTTACTACGATTACTACCAGCCGGAAGCTTATGTGCCTTCGTCCGACACCTTCATCGAGAAGGATGCGTCGATCAACGACCACATTGAACAGATGCGCCTGTCCGCGACCAAAGCCCTGCTGGAGCGCAAGGACGCGATCATCGTCACCACGGTGTCGTGCATCTACGGTCTGGGCAGTCCGGAAACCTACCTGCGCATGGTGTTGCACGTCGATCGCGGCGACAAACTCGACCAGCGTGCCTTGCTGCGCCGTCTGGCGGACTTGCAGTACACCCGCAACGACATGGACTTCGCCCGCGCGACCTTTCGCGTGCGCGGGGACGTGATCGACATTTTCCCCGCCGAATCGGACCTCGAGGCCATTCGCATCGAGCTGTTCGACGATGAGGTCGAAAGCTTGTCGGCCTTCGACCCGCTGACCGGTGAGGTGATTCGCAAGCTGCCGCGCTTTACCTTCTATCCCAAGAGCCACTACGTGACGCCGCGCGAGACGCTGCTGGACGCGATGGAAGGGATCAAGGTCGAGCTGCAGGAGCGGCTGGAGTACCTGCGCGGCGCCAACAAGCTGGTGGAAGCGCAGCGCCTGGAACAGCGCACCCGTTTCGACCTGGAGATGATCCTCGAGCTGGGCTACTGCAACGGCATCGAAAACTATTCCCGCTACCTGTCCGGTCGTCCCGCAGGGGCGCCGCCGCCCACGCTCTACGATTACCTGCCGGCCGATGCGCTGCTGGTGATCGACGAGTCCCACGTCAGCGTGCCGCAAGTGGGCGCCATGTATAAGGGCGACCGCTCGCGCAAGGAAACCCTGGTGGAATACGGCTTCCGCCTGCCGTCGGCGCTGGACAACCGGCCCATGCGATTTGACGAGTGGGAATCCGTCAGCCCGCAGACCATCTTCGTTTCGGCCACGCCCGGTCCTTATGAAGGCGAGCACGCTGGGCGCGTGGTCGAGCAAGTCGTCAGGCCGACCGGCCTGGTCGACCCACAGATCGAAATCCGTCCGGCGCTGACTCAGGTCGACGATCTGCTGTCGGAAATCAAGAAGCGCGTCGAACTGGAAGAGCGCGTGCTGGTGACGACGCTCACCAAGCGGATGTCCGAAGACCTCACCGACTACCTGGCCGATCATGGCGTGCGCGTGCGTTACCTGCACTCGGACATCGACACCGTGGAGCGGGTGGAAATCATCCGCGATCTGCGCCTTGGCACCTTCGACGTGCTGGTGGGGATCAACCTGCTGCGCGAAGGCCTGGACATGCCCGAAGTGTCGCTGGTAGCGATTCTCGATGCCGACAAGGAAGGCTTCCTGCGCTCCGAACGCTCGCTGATCCAGACCATCGGCCGCGCGGCGCGCAACCTCAACGGCCGGGCGATCCTGTACGCAGACAACATGACCGGCTCGATGGAGCGGGCCATCGGCGAGACCGAACGCCGTCGCGACAAGCAGATCGCGTTCAACCTCGCCAACGGCATCACGCCCAAAGGCGTGGTCAAGGACATCACCGACATCATGGAAGGCGCCACCGTCCCCGGCTCGCGCAGCAAAAAACGCAAAGGCATGGCCAAGGCCGCCGAGGAAAACGCCAAATACGAAGCAGAGCTGCGCTCACCCAGCGAAATCACCAAGCGCATTCGCCAGCTGGAAGAGAAGATGTACCAACTGGCTCGGGATCTGGAGTTTGAAGCAGCGGCGCAGATGCGTGATGAAATCACCAAACTGCGGGAGCGGTTGTTGGCGGTTTGAGTGTTTGATGCTGCTCGCACGGTTCTACGCGCCGCATAAGGCTCGATGAGCTGGATGGCGTCAATGCGCAGCCCCACCCTTGAAGCCCGACGGCAGCTTTTTGGTCAGCATCACCGCCACCATGCTGATCCCTAGCGCGATCCCGACAAAGTGAAACGCGTCGTTATAGGCCATGATTGCGGCCTGTTGGTGGGCGATTTCGCTGAGCTTGCCCAGTGCCGCCGTCTCGTTGCCCAATCGGTCGGTCAGTTGCGTCAGGCGCTCGGCCACCTGCGGGTTGGCGGGGGAGATGGATTCTCGCAGGTAATCGAAGTAGGTCTTGGTGCGGGCGTCCAGCAGCGTGGCCAGCAAGGCGATGCCGATGGCACCGCCCAGGTTGCGCAGGATGTTGAACAGGCTCGACGCTGAACCGGCGTCCTGCGGCTGAATGAATGCCGTGGCGATCAGTGAGACGGTGACCATGATCAGTGGCTGCCCGAGGGCGCGGACAATCTGGATGTGGTTAAACTGCGGCCCGGCAAAGTCAGGGTTGAGCACGCCTGACGAAAAGCTGGCAATGCCGAACAGGCCAAAGCCAAGGGTGCACAGCACTTTGGGGGAGATGACCTTCATCAACTGTGGCACCAGCGGAATCAAGAACAGCTGCGGCACGCCCATCCACATGATCACTTCGCCGATCTGCTGGGCGTTGTAGCCTTGCACCTGCGCCAGGTACAGCGGCAGCAGATAGATCGAGCCGTACAATCCTACGCCCATGCCGACGCTGGAAATACTCGACAGTCCGAAGTTGCGGTTACCCAGAATGCTCAGGTTGATCAGCGGTCTGGGTCGGGAAAACTGGATGATCACGAACGTGATCAGACTGAGCAGGGCGACGCTGCCCAGGCCCACGATCAGCGTCGACTCCAGCCAGTCCTTGCGATGCCCTTCTTCCAGAAACACCTGCAGGCAGCCGAGGCCGACGCCGAGGGTCACGATGCCGGCGTAATCGGTGCTTTTGAGCAGTTCCCAGTGCGGCGCTTTCTTTTCCAGTCCGTAGAGCAGCCCGGCAATCATCACCAGGCCAGGCGGAATATTGATGTAGAAAATGTATTCCCAACCGAAATTCTCCGTCAGCCAGCCTCCCAGGGTCGGGCCGATGGAGGGCGCGAAGGTCGCCGTCATGGCGAACAGCGCCATGCCTTTGGCGCGGTGGTGTTCGGGGAGTTTGATCAGCGTCAGGGTGAACGCCAGCGGGATCAGCGCGCCGCCGGTAAAGCCCTGCATGGCGCGGAACACGATCATGCTTTCCAGGCTCCAGGCCATCGAGCAGAGCAGCGAAGACAGCAGAAACCCCACCGACACCCACACCGCCAGACGCCGCGCCGAGAGCAGCTGCACCAGCCAGGCGGTGAGCGGGATCATGATGATCTCGGCCACCAGATAGGAGGTGGAAATCCAAGAGCCTTCTTCAAGGGTCGCCGAGAGCGCGCCTTGAATGTCCTTGAGTGACGAGTTGGTGATCTGGATGTCCAGCACCGCCATGAAGGCGCCGAGCATCACGCTCATCACTGCAATCCAGTCGCGCCGGGTCGGCTCACCGACCGGACGTATCAGCTCGTCACCGGCCACTGTGCGGGTCGTTCGCCGGCTTGATGTTGACCGAAACGGTCACCGACATTCCCGGGCGAACCTTGCCATGCAGAGGGTTATCCGGCGCGAACGTCAGCTTCACCGGAATGCGCTGCACGACTTTGGTGAAATTGCCCGTCGCATTATCCGGCGGCAGCAGGCTGAACTGCGCGCCGGAGGCGGCGAACAGGCTGTCCACCCGCCCTTGAATCGGCGTGCCCGGAAAACTGTCGAAGGTCAGTTCGGCCGGCTGACCGATTTCCATGTGCTCGATCTGCGTTTCCTTGAAATTGGCCTGCACCCAGATGTCCTCATCAGGCACCACCGACAACAGGTAGGCGCCAGCCTGAACGTACTGACCGTTGCGGGCGGCACGCTGGCCGATCAGGCCGCTGATCGGTGCATGAATTTCAGTACGCTGCAGGTTGATCTGCGCCTGAGCCAGGTCGGCGCGGGCGTTGGCGATCTGCGCGTCCAGGCGCTTGATGTCGGCGTTCAGCGCATTGACTTGCTGGCGTTGGCTCTGCGCATCGGCCTGGGCCTTGGTGACTTGCGAGCGCGCGACGCTGCTGTCGGCGGTCATGGTCGTCACCTGCGCTTCGGAGACGAACCCCGGCGTGCGCAGTTTCTGCAGGCGGGCCAGGTCGAGCTGCGTACGACCCAGCGTCGCCTGATTGGCCTGCACCTGAGCGTCGCTTGCGGCAATCAGGCTCGCCTGCTGAGTCAGCTTGCTTTGCGCTTGCAGGCGCTCGGCTTCACGCGTAGCAAGGGTGGCCTGCGCCCGCTCGATGGCCAGCCGGAAGTCGTCGGGTTCCAGACGCACCAGCAATTGCCCCTGCTGCACAGGCTGGTTGTCCTGCACCAGCACCTCGCTGATCCGCGCGCCCAACTGACTGGAAACGCGCGTGATCTCGCCCTGCACGTAAGCATTGTCGGTGGATTCGTAGAACCGGCCCTTGAAGTACCACTGGGCGAAGAAGGCGAGGGCGATCAGCAGGACCACCCCGAGAAAGATGAGCAGGCGGCGTTTGAGTTGGGCGGGCATGGTCGTTCTGAATTATTAGAATGTAAGCAAATTTATCAGCATTCGCGATTGGACACCTAGCCGCCGTTGGAATAATGACTGGAAGTGATATTTCGGTATTCAGTCGGGTGGAGCCATGCCGCGCTGACGCTGCGGGATGTCACCGGGCCGATTCTGTCCGCCATGCCGAGCTGGCGCTGGAGCCGCGACGGCTGCGCCTGTTAAGATTCGCGGCTTGTTCGATCTATTCGGAATTTTCCATGACCACCGTTCGTACCCGCATCGCGCCATCGCCCACCGGCGACCCTCACGTTGGCACGGCTTACATCGCACTGTTCAACTACTGCTTTGCCAAGCAGCACGGCGGCGAATTCATCCTGCGCATCGAAGACACCGATCAGCTGCGCTCGACCCGCGAGTCCGAACAACAGATTTTCGACGCACTGCGCTGGCTCGGCATCGAGTGGAGCGAAGGCCCTGATGTGGGCGGCCCGCATGGTCCGTATCGCCAGAGCGAACGCGGCGACATCTATAAGAAGTACGTCCAGGAACTGGTCGACGCCGGCCACGCCTTCCCGTGCTTCTGCACCGCCGAAGAACTGGACCAGATGCGCGCCGAACAGATGGCACGCGGTGAAACCCCGCGTTACGACGGCCGCGCACTGCTGCTTTCCAAGGAAGAAGTCGCGCGCCGTCTGGCCGCGGGCGAGCCGCATGTGATCCGCATGAAGGTGCCGAGCGAAGGAGTGTGCATCGTGCCGGACATCTTGCGCGGCGAGGTCGAAATCCCGTGGGATCGCATGGACATGCAAGTCCTGATGAAGACCGACGGCCTGCCGACGTACTTCCTGGCCAACGTGGTCGACGATCACCTGATGGGCATCACCCACGTGCTGCGCGGCGAGGAGTGGCTGCCTTCGGCGCCGAAGCTGATCCTGCTGTACGAATATTTCGGCTGGGAAAAACCTGCGCTGTGCTACATGCCGCTGCTGCGCAACCCGGACAAAAGCAAGCTCTCCAAGCGCAAGAACCCGACCTCGGTCACGTTCTACGAACGCATGGGCTTCATGCCTGAGGCGATGCTCAACTACCTGGGCCGCATGGGCTGGTCGATGCCGGACGAGCGCGAGAAGTTCTCGTTGCAGGAGATGGTCGATAACTTCGACCTGAATCGCGTGTCTCTTGGCGGCCCGATCTTCGACATCGAGAAGCTGTCCTGGCTCAATGGTCAGTGGCTGCGCGAACTGCCGGTGGAAGCGTTCGCCGCCCGCGTGCAGAAATGGGCGTTCAACAGCGATTACATGATGAAGATCGCGCCCCACGTTCAGGGCCGTGTCGAAACTTTCAGCCAGATTGCACCGTTGGGCGGGTTTTTCTTCGCCGGCGGCGTGACCCCGGACGCAAAACTGTTCGAGCACAAGAAGCTGTCGCCGGAGCAGGTGCGTCAGGTCATGCAACTGATCCTGTGGAAGCTCGAGTCACTCCGTCAGTGGGAAAAGGACCGAATTACGGGCTGCATCCAGGCCGTCGTCGAGCACCTGGAGCTCAAGCTGCGTGACGCGATGCCGTTGATGTTCGCTGCCATCACCGGTCAGGCGAATTCGGTATCGGTGACCGACGCCATGGAAATCCTCGGGCCGGACCTGACCCGTTTCCGTCTGCGCCAGGCCTTGGACCTGCTGGGTGGCGTGTCGAAGAAAGAAAACAAAGAGTGGGAAAAGCTGCTGGGCGCCATCGGCTGAGGCATTGTCGGCCCTGAGCGGGATGCCCAGGGCCGACAAGTCCCTCGAATTCGAAGGGGCAAACCGGGGGAGGGCGGTAAGTGATTGTTATCCCGGAAAATTCTTTTGAAATTTGTTGAAAAAGAGTTTGACAGGTATCGGGACCGCACTTAATATGCGCCCCGTCCACACGGCAACACAGAAACACGGCGGCAACGCAGCGTTATCTGAGAGTGTAATGTGGGGCTATAGCTCAGCTGGGAGAGCGCCTGCATGGCATGCAGGAGGTCAGCGGTT